>JAUXCH010000626.1 GCA_030618975.1 Planctomycetia bacterium | reverse complement strand
GAGGCGCGCTTCTGGGTGTGGGGAGCGGACTCGGGTCGCGTCCGCGGCCGGGTCCTGCGGCATGATGGCGAGCCCGCACGTGGCGCGGTAGTTCGCAGGGGTGCATACGCCACCGGCGCCTACGTTACGTACAGCACGGAGGCGGACGACGGCGGAGGCTACGTCTTCGAGAGTCTTCCGCCGGGGCGTTGCACGATCAGCGCCAGCCTTCCCTTGGAGCGGTGGAAGGTCGAGCATGAAGTCGATGTCCCGGCGCGGGGCGAGATCGAGCAGGACTTCGTGCTCGGGGTCCCAATGTTGCACGGTATGGCGACGGACGCAGACACGGGGCAGTCGGTCGAGGGGGTGGTTCTGTCGCTCCAGGACGTCAGGCACAACCGCCAGAATCCACGAACGCTGACCACCGGCGCAGACGGTCGCTTCGCATTCGAGGACCTCGAGGCCGCGACCTACGCCCTCTGGCTATCTCGCGACGGATACGGCTCGGGTAGAAGGAAGGACGTTCGCGTCGGTGCCGAAGGGCGGCGTCTTGACCTGGCTCTCCAACCTGCAGCCACCCTCGTCTTCCGCGTTCGGAGGGCTGATGGCCGACCCTTCACGGGGAAGCTGCAGGTCTCCATGCGGCCGGCCGGTAACAGGATCACGGACTACGGCTACGCGACCATTTCTGTGGACGAGAAGGGGACGGGCGTCTACAGGCGCATCGTGCCGGGAACCTATGACCTGAAGCTCAGCGCGGACACCACGTACTGGACGCCGACGACGGTGAAGGAGTCGGCGAGCCTCAAGATAGAGGTGCATCCCGGGGAGAACGAAATCGAGGTTCCGCTGCAGCGGGAGTGAGCGGTGGGTGCCATGCGCTTGCTGACCTCGGCAGTCCCAGGCTCGTAGGTGCCGTACAGGCGTAGAGAGGTTCCGACCCCGTGGTCGGAATGGAGAGCCACTCTGTCGTTCGCGCCGGCGACGCCCGCCGCGCCTCACGAGAGGCCCGATTCCATACCCCGCGAAGGGCCGCCACAACTCGCGCCCTGCGTCCGACTTGCGAGGGCGGTTCCCGCGACCCACCGGGTACCTACCTCGCACCCGCCCCGTGGCCCAACAGCCGGACTCTACGCCTCCCTCTCGAACTCTCTGCTCACCGAGAGTCCGCGCGAGTCAACAGGAAGGGTCGGAATGGGGTCCACTCTGGGGACCGAAACCGAGAGGGCCTGGCGGGGTGGGCGCAGGGGGCCGCGAAGGGAGTGCGATCGCAATGGTCCCGTCGGCTGCCGCAGCCGCACTCAGGAACCAGACTCGGTCCGCATTGCCGAGAGCACCCGCGTGCCTGACGAGGGCAAGCCGAGTGTGGGCCGTGCTCGGCTTGAGCAGGTGCGAGGTCGGGCGGCGTGAGATACCATCCCATTCATGGTGGGAAGCCCCCGAGCAGAGTTCCGCTACGCCGCGGGGGCGCTGTTCTTCGCCTGCATGGTTGCCCTTGCCCGCCCTGCACGAGCGGAAACCCTACCGACCTTCTCAGAAGAGATGCACGTGCGTCGGGCCACCGAGGTGATCGTCGCCACGGAGGGCGAGGCCCTGGACGGGGTGGTTGAGGTTCTCGCATCCTGGCGCGGGACGCTTCGCCCTGGCGACCGGACCCAAGTGGTGGGCCTTGCTGGGTTCGTCAACAGCTCGGAGGCCGTGTTCCATCGTCGGAGTCGCCCGCGGAGCAGGCCGACTTTCCAGCGAATGATCCTCTTTCTGGCGCGCGAGGAGGGGAAGCTCGTGCCCAGCCTCTGGGACATTGGAGCGTGTCTCGTCGTGGTCGAGCGCGACGGCCTGTTCGCCATGGAGCAGCAGATGAATCCGGGGCCACGCCTTCTGCTGCCGCTCCGGGAGGACGAGGCCGCCATGCAAGCGATGGTCGAGCAGCACGATCTGATGCGTCAGCGCCTTGAGGCGGCAGAGCGAATCGAAGATCCTGCATCGCGTGTCGCGGCGCTCGAGCCGCTTTGTCTCGAACGCTGGGTTGCCAAGGACGCGACCTCCGCCTTGGTGCAAGTTGGGAAGCCAGCGCTGCCGGCACTCTGGCGACTGTTTGCCCAATCAGCGCCCGTGCCCTACTTCCGGAGGATTCAGCTTCAGGGCATCATCGAGGTTGGTGGCGCGAAGGAAGCTCCGCGGCTGCTGGGTCTCTTTCACGGCGAGGTGCTCTTCTGGCAGGATCGCGCCCCGGGTCTGAAGACGATGTGGTGGACGGGGAAGCACCCAGGGCTGTGCACAAGATACTCAATCCTGAAAGAGCTCCTTCGGGCCTTCACCAGGTTGGAGACGGAGGAGGCGCACAAGGACGTCCTCACTCTCCAGGCTCTCGCCGAGGCATACCCACTCTTCGGTGGGGAGCAGCATCCGAACAACGGGTACCGGCTTGTGAAGGAGATCAGCGAATACCTGGAGCAGGTCGGAGACTGAGCTTGTGCGCAAACAGGCGGATGGGCTGACCCACGCATTGGCACCCGAACTCTACGCCGTCATTGCGACTCGTTCCCAGGGGCCGCGCGAGTTAGCTCAAGGGGTCGGAATGGGGTCCGTGCTACATGCCAAGACACTCGAACAGAAGGTGCAGGAGGTCGTGACACGTAGCTCCGTCCCGTTTGCGACGAGATTCTAGCTGGGCCTGTTGCGACTGGCATGTGGGCGTGCGTCGGGTGATCAACGCTCCGGGCGACCACGACCGCCCCGGCCCCGGGGACCTCGCCGAGGCTCCGCCGACGGGTCGTAGTCCGGATTCGCCACGGGTACTTGCGCACCGACTGCCTCGAGCCAGGCGTCGAGGCGGGCCTCGAGGGCCTGGGCGTCCTCGGGCCGGGCGTCCGACAGGTCGATGGACTCTCCGATGTCCTTGGCGAGGTCGAAGAGCTTTGTCTCGCCCGATTCCCACCAGCGGATCAGCTTCAGGTCCCCGGCGAGAATCGCGGACTGCGGCACCTGCGAGGGCCCCCGTCCGTAGTGCGGGAAGTGAAACATGAGTTCGTCTGGCGGACGTTCGAAGCGTTCGGTGGTGCCTCGGAGCAGAGGCACGAGGCTCACTCCTTCGACTGCACTCGGCAGTGAATCGACGCCGGCCAGCGCACAGACCGTGGGGAAGAGGTCCCATCCGGTCACGTTCCTGGCGCACGACGAGCCGGCCTCGACGTTCGGCCCGCGCACGATCAGCGGGACCCGAATGCCGCCTTCCAGCAGCATCGCCTTCATCCCGGAGAGGGGCGCATTCGCCGTGAGGCTCCGCCGGCCTCCGCCTCCATTGTCCGACATCAGGATCACGTAGGTGTTGTCGCGGATGCCGAGCGCGTCGATGCTCTTCAGCAGCATCCCGATCGACGTATCGAGGTCCTTCAGCATGGCGGCCAGGGCCCGGTCGCGATGGCGCTGGCCCAACGGCACCTTCTGAAACGCCTCTTCCGTCTCCGTCAGTGCTCGCGTCGGCGCGTGCAGTGCATAGTGGGAGAGCTGCAGGTAGAAGGGCCGCCCAGCAGCGACCTGCTCGACCATGAAGGCGATGCTCCGTCGCGTCACACCGAACATGTCCTTGGGATCGGGGTCGGCGTTCTCGCCTGGCCCGCCGTTGCCGGTGGCGCCGTCGTGTACGTCGAATCCGTGACGTCCCGGACCGCCGCCGGCCAGGTGCCACTTGCCGAGATGCGCCGTGGCGTATCCCTTCGACTTCAAGGCCT
>JAUXCH010000721.1 GCA_030618975.1 Planctomycetia bacterium | reverse complement strand
GGCCCTGACGAACGCGCCGCTCTGGAAGGTCTCGACCGGCTCGTTCGACGTCCGGTTCTACGCCGTCGTGGTGGCGCGGATCGAGGCCGCCGTGCGCAGGGCGCCGGCGGATCTCGCGCCGGCCCGGATCGCCGCCGTGCGCCTCGAGCATCCGGACCTGGCCGCGTTGGTGCGCAACCGCGCCGGAGGCCGCGTGGATCCCTCGCTCGGCGTGCTCCGCGTCGACGCGCCGGACGGGACCCCCCGCGGCCTCCTCGTCCACTTCGCGGCCCACGCCACGCTCGCGCCCGCCGCGTCCGGACAGCTGAGCGCCGGGTGGCCGGGGGCACTGTGCGACGCGCTCGAACGCGACCTCCCCGGCGTGCACGCCCTCTTCCTCCAGGGCGCCATGGGGGACGTGTCGCCGCGCGCCCCGGAGGCGGCCGGGACGGACGGCTTCGCGCGCGTGCGCGCCTACGGGGAGGCGATCGCCGCCCAGGCACGCGCCGCCTGGGAGCTGCTCGACGGGGTCCCGGCCTACCGGACGCTCCGCGTCGACGGCACCCGGGACGCCGTCGGCTACACCGTGGCGGGGGCCCTCCTCGGACGGGACGGCGCCTCCGCGCTGGCTCCGCGGTCCTGGCCGCTGCCTGTCGCGCGGTTCGCCCTCGGGGCGATCGAGTTCGTCACCGTCCCGGGCGAGCCCGTCGAAGCGGTGGGCCGGGCCCTCGGCCAGGGCGTCGAGCGGTGGGTCATCGCCTGCGCGCAGGACCACCTGGGGTACTTCGCCGACCGCGCGCTCTACCGGCGCGCCGACCGCTACGAGGCGGAGCTGTCGCTCTTCGGCCCGGACGCGGCGGATCGCCTCGTGCGCGCGGCGAACCGGGAGCCGCCCCGGCCCGGGGCGACGGAAGCGGGCCCCGCCCCCGCCGGCCCCGCCGCCGGCCCGGCCGCCCCGATCCGACTCCGACCCGACCCCGGGCGGAACCCCGCCCACGGCCTCGGCCGCGCCCACGGGCGGATCCTGGCCGGTCCGATCCGGGACTTCCTGGCGGCCGCCGAGTCGGGGATCGTCCGGGACGCGATGCAGCACGGAGCGGGCGTCGCCCTGCTGCCCGCCTCCCTCCGGGTCGGCGTGCCCGGCCGCGACCTCGTGATCCCCAGCCTGGTCCGGGCCGCGAGGCGGCTCCAGCGCCACGTCCCGGACGAGTACCTCGACGAGATGGAGGGGATCGCGGAGGCCGCGGGGGTGCCCTACGACGCGGTCCTGCTCGAGAACACCTTCCTCACGCTGGCGGAGCAACCCGATCCGGCCGCGCTCTTGAGTCTCTCGGCGCACTGCACGAACGTCGTCGCGCTCGGCGAGGCCACCAGCATGGGCCAGGTCCTTCACGGCTCGACGCTCGACTGGGGCATGGGACCCGTGCTGAAGAAGCGCACGGTCGCCCTGGTCC
Organism: Planctomycetia bacterium; assembly: GCA_030618975.1. Taxonomy (GTDB): domain Bacteria; phylum Planctomycetota; class PLA2; order PLA2; family JAEUHO01; genus JAUXCH01. The sequence goes on along the minus strand of JAUXCH010000721.1, from coordinate 1,585 downwards.
ACCAACCCGCGGCAGGCGCTCCGTTCGTCAGCGTGACCTGGCCCGGCATGGTCGGGACGCTCCGCGCCCTGGGCGCCCAGGGGATCGCCGTCACGGAGGAGTCGTGTGCGGCGGGAGACGACACGCGCCTCGAGGGCCTGCCCGTCAACCTGCTGATGCGGCAGGTCGTCCAGCACGCGACGGGGCTGGAGGGCGCCGTCCGCCGCGTCACGACGGCGCCGGGCACCTGCGGCTACAAGATCACGATCTCCGACGGGCGATCGCTCGACGCCCGCGTCGTGGAGGTGACGGCGACCCACCACCACGTGCGGCGTCCGGTCGGCGGCCTGCTCGCCGGCTGCGATCCGTCGGCACCTCCCGAGGCCTTCGTCGGTCCCCGGGACCCCGCGATCCCGCCGAACGACGCCTCGAGCGCCCGGCGCTACCCCGCGCTGCTGGAGGCCCTGGCGCCGAACCGCGGCCGCCTGCGCCTCGCCGACCTGCAGGCGGGCCTGGCCTCGAAGGGCGGCGGCGTCCTGAACGGCAACACCCTCCTCGCCTGCGTGTTCGAGCCCCAGCTCGGCCGCTTCCACCTCGCGCTGGGCCGGGACGTCGATCCCCGCGCGGGGACGCTCGGCTGGCGGACGCACGACCTGACCGCCCTGCTGCCGGATCCCGACCGGGCCGCGCGCTTCCGCCCGCCCTGGCCGGTGGAGGACGTCGGCGAGGTGGAGACGCACGTCCGCGTCGAGGACTTCGGGGGGGTCCGCATCGAGACGGTCCGGTTCGCGTCGCCGGCGCCCTCCGGCCGCCCGGGCAACGACGTCGTGGACGCGGACCTCTTCACGCCCGCGGACCCCGTCGGCGCCATCGTCCTGCTCCCCCACTGGAAGGACGCGCCGGGCGCGCCGCTCCAGCGGCTGCTGGCGCTCGGCTTCGCCGCCAAGGGGTTCGTGGTGCTGACGTTTCCGCTGCCCTACCAGCGGGGGCGCGCGCCCAAGGGTGTCCGATCGGGGGCCCTCACCCTCTCGGAGGACCTCGCGCGCCCGCGTGCGGCCTCCCTCCAGGGCGCCGCCGACGCGGCCCGGGCGAGCCTCTGGCTCGAGGAGGCGCGCGGCTTCGCGCCTCGGCGGCAGGGGCTGGTCGGCCTGAGCCTCGGCGCCCACGTCGGCTCGGTGGCCCTGGGCGCCTACCCCGATCGCTTCGGGGCGGGCGTCCTCATGATGGTGGCCTCGGGCATCGAGGAGACGCTCTTTTCCGAGAACGGCATCACCGACCGCATCCGCGCCCGCCTCGAGGCTCGGGGCGTGACCCCGGCCGAGGCCGCCGACCTGCTCGGCGACATCGATCCCGCGCGCCACGCCCGCCCGGACGGGGCCGAACGGATCCTCCTGGTGGCCGGCACGGACGACCCCGTGACCCCCCGGGCGCGCGTCGAGGCCCTGGCCCGGGCCTGGGGCGGGGCCCGGATCCACTGGTTCGAGGGCGGCCACTACGGTCTCGGCCGCCACCTCACGGACATCCTCGACGCCACCACCCGCCACCTCCAGACCCGGTTCGAGGCGCGTTGAGCCCCGAGCGTCCGCCGTCCGGAGGCGAGCGCGGT
>JAUXCH010000538.1 GCA_030618975.1 Planctomycetia bacterium | reverse complement strand
GGGTGTCGATGTTGAGCCTCTCGCCGGGGCGGATGTGCTCCGGCACCTGGACGACGAGCCCCGTCTCCAGGGTCGCGGGCTTCGTGCGGGCCGCCGCGGTCGCGCCCTTGATGGCGGGCGGGGTGTCCTCGACCTGCAGCGACACGGTGTTGGGGAGCTCGATGGCGAAGATCTCGTCCCCGGTCTTGAAGGCCGTGATCCCCTCCATCTCGTCCCTGAGGAACTTCGACTCCCACTCCAGGTCGGTCTTCTCGAACGTGAACTGCTCGTAGCTCTCCGTGTCCATGAAGTGGTACGTGCCCTGCTGCTCGTAGAGGAGCTGGCACGGCAATCGCTCGAAGTCGGCCTCGCCGAACATCTCGGAGCCGCGGAAGGACTTGTCCATCTTTCGCTTCGTCTTGAGGTTGCGGAGACGAACGCGCGTGATCGTGCTCGCACCGCGCGCGGTGGGGGCGGACAGCTGGACGTTCTCGATGACGTGCGGGGCCCCCTCGAAGTCGATGATGAGGCCCTTCTTCAGCTCGTTGGTGGAGTACATGGGCGGCAGGGTGCCACGGATCGGCAGGGAGGCGGAGAGTTTCCGGCCCGGGGCCGGGGCCGGGAGCCGGTCAGGCCCCCAGGGGCCGTGTCGTCGCGCCGCGGTGGAACGAGGTGCCGCCCACGAAGAGGGCGACGGCGAACCCGAGGGCGTAGAGCGCGAACGAGGAGGGGGTGAGGAACTCGTGGAAGTGGACCAGGCCGTGCCAGATCCCCTGGCCCTGGGCGAGCGCCTGGGCCACGGCGGCCGTCCACGTGGCGAGCGCGGCCAGGATGAAACCCCGCACGAGGGTCTTCTCGCGGGTCAGGGCGGCGGCGCCCACGCCGACCAGGACGCCGAAGAGCCAGGGGGCGAAGTGGCCGGCTTCGAGCAGCGCGCCGAAGGCGAACCAAGCGGCCACGGCCCCGACCAGGGCCCCCAGGTAGGCGCGCGGGTCCCAGGCGAGCCAGTTCACGAGTTCCTCACTTCCTGCCGGGCGGCCGCCGCCTTCGCGGCCTTCGCGCGGGCGTTGACCGTGCGCCTCTCGAGCCACGGATCGATCCACTCGAGGATGCGGTCGAAACCGGCCCAGCTCTCGGCGTAGGTGAAGGGCTCCTCGTCGGGGTTCGAGTGGTGCCACGCGTGGTACTTCGCGTGGGCCAGCCCCCACGTCGGCTTGGGCCTCCCCAGCTCGAGGTCGCGAACCTTCTTCTCCTCGCTCCACCACCCGTGCTGGTAGTAGTGGTAGGTGAGGGAGTGGATCCACTTCAGGAGCCCGCCGAGAACGAACCCCACGTTCCCGGTGAAGAGCGTGACGAGGCTCATGGCGACCGTGAGCATGAGGGCCGCGCTGCTGTACGTGGTCACTTCGTAGGCGTCGAGCTGGGGCGCGTCCTTCTTTCCGAAGTATCGCTTGTGGTGCCGGCCGTGCATGAGCCGGTACCGGGGGCGATCGTGATGCACCAGGTAATGATCCACCGCGAAGATCAGGTCCGCGAGGAAGAAGACGCTGAGTACCGCGAGCAGGATCGGGACCAGTCCAGCCATGTAGCTCGATGCCTCCCAAGGGGCCCTCGACATGGTAGGGGATCCGGCAGGCGGTTCCATCCTTGCGCAGCCCGCCGGGGGCACCCTCCCGGACCGAGGCGCTCCCCGGCACAATGGGGCGGAACCGGCGCGATCGCTAGAATCCCCGAATGTCCCAGCGCATGAAGGTCTCGTTGGCGGTCGGCGTCCTCCTCCTGGGTGTCTACGCGCTCCTGCGGCTCGGCTTCCTCCTGTCGAACTGGTCCTACTTCGAGGATGCCGCCGCTTCCGACGTCGCGATGGCCTTCGTGTACGGTCTGCGCTTCGACGTCGCGGTGCTGATCGCCCTGAACGGCGTCCCGCTCTTCCTCTACAACGGGCCGTTCCCGACCGGCTCGCGCCTCTACATGGGGCTCACGTTCGCGCTCTTCGCCGTGCTCAATCTGTACGGTGTGCTGGTCAACCTCGGGGACTACCGCCACTACCCGGCCGTCCAGCGGCGCCTGCTCCACGAGCCCTGGGAGCGCACCAGCGAGCTCGTCGACATGTTCCCGCAGTGGTATAGCGAGTACCCGCTGCTCGTGGTGGGGGGGCTGGCGGCCGGCGCGCTCTTCGTGGTCCTCCTGTTCTTCGCCGTCCGCGCCCTCATGCGCCGCATCCCGGGGAAGAACCCGCACCGGCGCCTGATCCCTTGCGGCCTGCTCATGATCGGCCTGGGGGTGCTCGGCATTCGCGGTGGGTTCCAGGAGGGTGTCCTCCGTCCCGCCGACGCGTTCAAGCACTCGTCCAGCTTCGCCGTCGGATACCTCACGCTGAACAGCACCTACACGACGCTCAGTTCCCTGGTCCTGAGGCCCATTCAGCGGGTCGAGAAGATGCCGGAGGCCGAAGCGCGAGGGATCGTGCGCGAGATGGTCTACTCGCCCGACGAGGAGCCGGTCGACCCCGATTACCCCTTCCTGCGGAAGAAGACGCCGAGCCAGCCGATGCGGAGGCTCAACGTCGTGATCCTCCTCATGGAGAGCTGGACCTGGGCGAACGTCGGTCCCCAGGAGGGGGGATTCACCCGGACGCCGGAGTTCGATGCCCTGACGAAGGAGGGGACGCTCTTCACGAACTTCCTCTCGACGGGTCACAAGTCGAACGCGGCCATCCCCTCGATCCTCACGTCCGTGCCCAGTCTCTTCCGGCAACCCGTGATCGGCTCGCGCGAGGAGCTCACACGCTTCCGGGGCCTCGGCTCCATCCTCGCGGAACACGGCTACAGCACCTCGTTCCACTACGGCGTCGACAAGACGATCATGGGCTTCGACGCGTACGCGGCGCTTGCCGGGTACGACCGGTACTTCAGCGTCGAGGACTACCCCACGAACGGCGCGGACGTCCACGACGGTCGCTGGGGGATCTTCGACGAGCTGTACTTCCTCTTCACGGTCGAGAAGCTCGACGAGCTGCCGGAGCCCTTCACGTCGCTCGTCTTCTCCATGTCGCCCCACGACCCGTACGTGCTGCCGGCGAACCGGAAGGAGATGTTCGCCGAGTACGAGGACGAGACGGGCTACCAGCGCCTGCTGCGCTACTCGGACTTCGCCCTCGGGCGGTTCTTCGAGGCTGCCCGGCAGCGGTCCTGGTTCGAGAACACGATCTTCCTGATCCTGGCCGACCACACCCGCTTCTCCCCTCCGAACAGCTACTACGAGTCGATCCACATTCCCCTGCTCGTCTACGCGCCGGGGATCGTGGAGCCCGGGGTGGACGACACCATCGGATCCCAGGCCGACATCCTGCCGACCGTCCTCGATCTCCTGCACGTGCCGACGGTGCACGCGTCCATGGGCCGTTCGCTGCTGGACCGGGGAGAGAGCCGCGGCCCCGTCGTCTACCGGGAGCAGGGGTTCGGGATCTTCGGGGACGAGATGGTCCTGGTGAACGATCTCGAGGAGGACGTGGGGCTCTTCCGGTACCGGGACGACCTCTACTTCGAGAACGATCTCGGGGACGACGTGCCCGCTGTGGCGGACGATCTGCGGAGGCGCCTGTACGCCTACCTCCAGGTCGTGACGAGCACGGTGCGTGATGACCGCGTCTACCGGGACGACCGTTGACCTCTCGGTGACGCGGCGGTCTCCAGCCTCGCTAGACTTGCGCCATGAACGCGCCCCCGAAGTCCTACGTCCCGCGCGGGATCGCCGTGTGGCTCACCGGGCTGGCCTTGCTTGCTGCGACGGGCTGTGCGAGCAGGCGCCTGTCGGGCGCGGCGCAGCCGCGCGGCACGACCTCGCACGTGGACGTGGACGCCAGGGCCTCCGTCCAGGTGGGCAGGGCGCGCGGCCACATCCAGATCCCGAGGGGCGGGCGGCCCGGGACCACCAGCCCGAAGCGTCCGCGTGTCTCCGAGCTCGGGGCCCGGACGGCCTACCGGCCGACGTTCGACGTCCAAGCCTCGTGGAAGCGGCACCAGGTCCACGTCGGCGCCGCCTGGCTGACGCTCCACGGCGACCATCGCCTGACCGAGGATCTCTGGACGCAGGGTGAGTTCTACCCCGCCGGGACCGACCTCTCGTCGACGACCAGCCTGCTGGAGGCCTGGGGCGGCTACCGGTACCTGTTCGACCTGCCCGTCGCGCCCGGGGACCGGCTGACCCTGGCCCCCGGCCTCGGCGTGTACTCCCTGGGACTC
>JAUXCH010000145.1 GCA_030618975.1 Planctomycetia bacterium | reverse complement strand
GCTCTACCCGGGCCGGGGCAAGCTCGTCCTCGTCCAGCTCCGCCTGCTGGACGACCTCGACGACGAACCGCTCGCCGCGGAGCTGCTCGCGAGGCTCCTGGAGCGGGCGCGAGGCCCAGCCCCGCGACTCTCGGCGCCGCGCCGCGTGGTGGTCCTGTCGGGCGCGCTCCCCGCCTCCGTCCGGACCCTCTTCGGAAGCCGGCGCGGCGAGGGACCCGCCGTCGTCGTCGCCCAGGGCGGGGATCCGAGAGAGGCCTTTGCCAAGGAAGGGCCGCCGTCGGTGGTCCTAGGGAAGGAAGGCTCTGTCTTCCTCCTCGCCACGGGGATGAAGACCGGGCCGGGGCTCGATGCCCTCGAGGTCCGTGCCCTGAAGGGCGGGAAGCGGGCGGAGCTGCTCCGCTTCCTCACCGCGGCGGGCCTGCGCGTGAAGACGGACAGGTATTGGAGGTAGCGCGATGCGCACGCACGTCGGATTCGTCCTGGGCCTGCTCCTCTTGCTCGTCCTCGTGCCGCTGGCGCGCGCCGAGGAGGAGGAGAAGGAGAAGGAGCGCGACGCCGCGGCGGCCCAGGCGCCGAAGCTCGTCGTCGCCGTGGTCGCCGTGCGGGCGGGCACCGAGGACCTGGAGTCCCTGGCCGGCTCGCTGCCGGCGTTCCTCGAGAGCTCGCTCGCGACGTTGCCCGGACTCACGCTCGTGACCCGTGCCGACCTGGACCGTATCCAGGAGGAGCAGCAGCTGAACCTCGCCGGGCTCGTCGAGCAGGGACGGGGCGCCCAGGTGGGGAAGCTCATCGGCGCCGACGTTCTCGTCGTCGGACGCGTCGCCCGAATCGACGACGAGTTGCTGCTGACCGCCAAGGCGATCGGAGCGGAGACCGGTGCGATCCTGCCCGCCATCGCGCGCGGTCGCGAGCAGGACGGCGCGGCCGCCCTCGCCGGCCGCCTCGCCGACGCGCTGGGGGCCCTGCTCGAGGAACGCGGGGCGGAGCTCCTGCCCGCCGCGTCGAGCGACGACGCCAAGGCCGAGGCCGCGGTCAAGAAGAGGATCGACGCGCTCGAGCTCGACGTCGCCCTGCCGCGGCTGGCCCTCTTCGTGCCCGAACGTCATCTCCGCACCGAACGCGTTCCCGATCCCGCAGCGGAGACGGCGATCCTCGAGATCGTGCGGCGGCTCGGGTTCGCTGTCGCGCCGGTTCCCGGCGATCGCGAGCGCGCGTGGCTCACGAAGGCAGCGCGCGGCGAGGCCGACTTCCCGGCCCCGCCGACCCTCGAGGCCGACCTCGCGGTCGTCGGGGAGGCCTTCAGCGAGTACGCCGGCCGCGTGGGGCGCTTCGTCTCGTGCCGCGCCCGCGTCGAGATCCGGGTCTACGACGTGCAGACCGGCCTCATCGTCGCGACGCACGTCGGCAAGGGCTCGGGCGCCGATCTCTCGGAGCGGTTCGCGGGCAAGCAGGCGCTGGAGGCGCTCGGCCGGGAAGCCGCCCTGGCGATCGCGCTGGATCTCGCCCGAACCGTCGCCTCTCCCGTCGAGGAGCGGTAGCCCGGCTCCCACCTCGGCAGGCGGCTGGGCGTCGTGAGGCGGAAACGGTCTGGATGTCGCCCGAGGGTGCCAGTCCCTGCGCCGTGGAGCCGACCGCGCTGCGAGACCGGCTACGCTCGGCGGGGACTCATCGGCACGTCTGCTCCTTCGACCTGCCGAATTTCCGGAATCGGAGCGGCCCGTGATTCTGGAACCCGCAGCCCCGACGCCGGCAATGAGCATGAGGTCGGCCCTGACTCCGTGTCCTGGTCCCAGGGGGTCACGACTCCGGTGTCTTCCTCGCTTCGGCGATGGACTCGTAGTGCCCCTTCCGAGACCCGACGCAGAACTCGTCCGTAGAACTCCCGATGTGAGCGACCAGGTGCAAGGTTCCCCCGAGCCCTTCGATGTAGCTTCTCAGTGTCGAAACACGAATGTCGTCGCGGCGCTCGAACTTCGAGAGATCCGACTGGGACATGCCGACGCGTGCGGCCAACTGGGCTTGCGTCAGACCCGCCCCCCGGCGAAGTGACGCGAGTGATGCCCGTTCGTCCGGTGCATCCGTCCGGTTGCGTCGCTGACGCAGGTGTTGGATCCAGGTCCGCCAGAGTGCCGTCGTGCCGTACATGGGATGCACTTCGATCAGGTGCGCGACTCGCTCTGCGAAGGGGCCGTCTGGCTCTCGCTCCACGGCGGCGGCAATCGGTTGCCAGTCGACGAGATCACCGCGGTCGAGGATGTCCAGGATCGCAGCGGCAGGCAGGTCCTCCACAGCCCGGCCGGGGACGTAGGTCAGGTGGCGGTGCTTCACGGGGACTCCCGCGCGAGGCTGTCCAGCACACCGCGGGCGACGCGGCGACACACGGCCGCTACCGCCTCCCAGTCATGCCAACGTGGATCGAGCTTTCGATAGGAGGCGAGGTCCATATCCGACAGGTCGAAGGGCACCGGCTCCGCCAGCTGCTTCGCCGCTTGCGTTGCCACGCGTCGCCCGCCTTTCCCCCGTTGATCGACGTAGTACTCGTCGAGCGCGGCGATGACGATCGCGGCTTCCTCCTCACCCAGGGAATCGGCCAACGCGACGAAGTCGAGGTAGTCGCGGGTTGCGTTGCGCATGAGGCAGAGCCACGCCTTGATGCGCACCATCTCCTGGAGCGTGGGAACCTCGAGGGTACGGTTCCCGACCGTGGCCTTTTCGACTTCGAGAGGCCTGGCGCGGATCAGGTTGCGAATGCCGGTTTCTACGCCGTCGAGGCTGCCGAGGATGAGCACGGGGCGCTTCACACGCGCCGTGATCCAGCCGTTGGTTTCCTCGAGCGCGGTGAGGACCTCGTCGAAGCGATCCCGCAGATGAGCGACGACATGGTCGTCGTCGAGAGAGAGGCGGTGTCCCGCGTGATAGGCGGCGGCCGTGCCACCGACGAGCACGGCACCAGGGACCAGTTCCTGGAGCCGCGCGGCGACCTCGAGCAGGGCGGTGAGTTGGGGTTCCAGCATTGATAGTGATTATAGTCACTATTTGTGGCCGTGCAACGCAGATCCTCCCGGGGTACGTGCCAGGAACGAGACCGCCGCAAGGGTGGCGCGCTGGTGCCGGACTCAGCGCCCGACGGCTCGGCGGGCTGCCGCCGCGCGGCGTCGGATCTCGGCCGCCAGGTGCTGCCTCTTCCGTGTCCACGGACTGATGCGGAACAGGACGTAGCCCCCGCTGTCGCAGATCTCGTAGCGCATGACGCGCCGTCCCACGTCCGCGGACCGCATGGATCCCTCGGCAAGTCTCACCGACGACTCGAGGACGCCGGCGACCCCTCGATTCACCATGCCGCCCCGCACACCCCCCAACTCCGTCCACGCCCAGCGGTCGCGGCGGGAGATCGTCCGCCTCTCGAGGCCTTCGGCGTCCAGCCGGTAGCGCACCCAGGCGTAGAGGGGGAGGAACAGCCCAAAGGCGCCGGGGCCCAGCGCCATGAGCACGTGGTCCCCCTGCGCATCGGGAAGTCCCCAGAGCAGCAGGTAGGCAAGTCCCAGGAGGAGCAGCGTGATGAACCAGAGCCCCGGACCGGGCCTGAACGTCATCCGGTCGGAGCCGCGCTTCGGCGCTGCGCCGCGAGTCACTCCGGCTCCCACCGCGGCAGGCGGCCGGGGGTCCACGGGGCGCCCGCGTCCTCCATCCGGTCTTCGAGCGCCTTCAGGTGCGTCTCGATCAACTCCCGCAGGTCCGCGTGGACCTTCGTGAACATCGTCTCCGTCTCCGCGAGCACGTCGCGTTGCGTCTGCGTCGGCGCGGACGTCACGTGCAACTGGTCGTCCACTACGCCCCCGATGCGCGAGCGGATGCTCCGTGGACTGGGCGCCTGGTGCTTTCGCAGCACGGCGTCTCCGTCCAGGACCGTCGTGATGGCGGTCAGCTTCGCTCGCAAGCTCTTGAGCGCGGTCAGCAGCTCGGCGTCCGCGTCCGGGGTCTCCAGGAACGTGCGCCGCAGGTGATCGAGCCGCGTCCGGATCTCGGCCGCGGCCCGGCTGGAGCCCGTCACCGCCCGCTGGAGACGCGCGGCGCGTCGCCGGAAGGCCAGCACCTCCCCGTGGTCCTCGGCCGCGAACGTCGCGAGCTCGAGCGGCACCACGTCGAAGGACTCGGGGCCGGCCACGGACGTCGACCGGCCGTTCACCACCGTGACCAGCTCGACCGTGTACGTGCCGGGGAGCGCCAGGGGCCCGAGGGGCAGGGACTCCCACGGCGAGCGCTTCTTCTTCTCGAGGGCGACCGGCCGCGACGACGGGTAGCGCAGGTTCCACGCCACGCGGTGAAACCCTTTCTTCCGCTTCGCCTTGACGCGCTGCACGACCGCGCCGGTGTCGTCTCGAACGACCAGCAGGACCAGCGGATCCCTCTCGGCGTCCTCGGCCCGTAGCTCCGCTTCGGTCGGGTAGGGCGTGGGCTCGCCCTTCTTCGCCGCCTCCTGCTCCCGTTTCCGGCGGCTTTCCTTCCGGGAGCGGACGTCGTCCTTCAGGTGGTAGGTGAAGACGGCGCCGAACGGGGGATTGGGCGCCGCGTAGAAGCCGGCACCCTGCGATCCCCTGCCGTCCCGGCCGCCGACACGGCTCGTCTCGATGTAGCCGAGCGCGTCCTGCACGGGGAAGAGCAGCGCGTCCTGCTCGAGCGACTCCCGCGACACGTGCCGGAGAGGGGTGTAGTCGTCGAGGACGTAGAAGCCGCGGCCGAAGGTCCCGAGCACGAGGTCGTTCGCCCGCCTCTGGATCGCCAGGTCGCGCACGGCGATCGTGGGAAGGCCGCCCTTGAGGCGGATCCAGTGCGCGCCCCGATCGATGCTGAAGTACGCCCCGAACTCCGTCCCGACGAACAGCAGGTCCGGCCGTACGTGATCCTGCTGGATCGTGTACACGACGTCGCGTTCCGGCAGGTCGCCCGCGATGGACGTCCACGTCCGACCGCGGTCCCTGCTGATCAGCAGGTAGGGCTCGAAGTCGCCGTTCTTGTGGTTGTCGAACGCGGCGTAGACGGTGTCCGCCTCGGTCGGCGACGCCGTGAGACAGCTCACGTAGGCCATCTCGGGGACTTGCGGAAACGACTCGACCGTTCGCCAGGTCTTCCCGGCGTCCTCCGTCACCTGCACGAGACCGTCGTCCGTTCCGACGTAGAGCAGGTCCTCCACGACGGGCGACTCGTCCAGGGAGACGCAGTTGCCGAAGATCGAGGTCGAGTGGTCCTTCGCCACCGCGTCCACGCTCTGGATCCGCCCCATGACCTCGAGCACGTTTCGATCCAGCTGTCGCGTCAGGTCACCGCTGATCGCCCGCCAGCTGTCGCCGCGGTCGTCGGTCCGAAACACCCGGTTGGCGGCGAAGTAGAGCCGCTTGGGCTCGTGCGGACTGAGGATCAGGGGGCTGTCCCAGTTCCAGCGCAGGGGCGCCTCGCCGACGACCACCCGCGGCTTGATGCCCACGCGCTCCCCGCTGCGGCGGTCGTAGCGGATCAGTCCCCCGTACTGCCACTGGCTGTAGACGATGTTCGGATCGTGGGGATCGACCCGCGTCTCGTACCCGTCGCCCCCGACGGTGAGGAACCAGTCCTCGTTGGTGATGCCGGCCCGGCTCGTGGTGCGGGACGGTCCGCCCTGGGACGCGTTGTCCTGCGTGCCGCCGTAGACGAAGTAGAAGGGCCGGGAGTCGTCCACGCTGACGCGGTAGAACTGGGTGACGGGCAGGTTGGACTTGTAGCCCCAGTTCTCGCCCAGGTCGAAGCTCTCGTAGATGCCGCCGTCGCACCCGACGAGCAGGTGGCGGTTGTTCCCGGGATCGATCCACAGGGCGTGGTCGTCCACGTGCCGGTGCTTGCGCGCGACCCGGTGAAACGTCTTGCCCCCGTCGTCCGTCCGGCGGAGGAACGTGTGAAGCGCGTACACACGGTCGACGTCGACGGGATCGCAGACGATCTCGTTGTAGTACTGCGCGCCCGTGGGCACGTAGTCGCCGGGCCTCTGCCACGACTCGCCGCGGTTCGCGGACCGGTAGAAGCCGCTCTTGCCCCGAGCGGCCTCGACGATGGCGTAGATGACATCCGGATCCACGGGAGAGACCGCGAGGCCGATGCGCCCCAGGTCCACCTTGGGCAGGCCCTTCTCGATCTTGCGCCACGTCGTCCCGGCATCCGTCGACTTGTAGATCGTCGACTCGGGTCCGCCGTCGACGAGCGTCCAGACCCGCCGCCGGCGCTGGTAGGAGGACGCGTAGAGGACGTCCGGCTCCCGCGGATCCAGGTGGATCTCGTTGACCCCCGTGTCGTCGCTGACGTGGAGGATCCGGGTCCAGGTCGTCCCGCCGTCGGTCGTCTTGTAGAGGCCGCGCTCGCCGCCCGAACGCCAGAGCGGACCCTGCGCGGCGACGTAGACGGTCTCCGAGTCGCGTGGATCGATCGTGATCATCCCGATGTGCTCGGACGTCTCGAGGCCTACGTTCTTCCAGCTCGCGCCGCCGTCGCGGCTGCGGTAGACCCCGTCCCCGTAGCCGACGCTCCGCTGCGAGTTGTTCTCGCCGGTCCCGACCCAGACCACGTTCGGGTTGTTCGGATCGAGGGTGACGCAGCCGATGGAGTAGGACCCCTCGCCGTCGAACACCGGCTGGAAGGTCGTGCCCCCGTTGACGGTTTTCCAGACGCCGCCGGAGGCGACGGCCACGAAGTAGCGGCTCGGATCCTCGGGATCGACGGCGAAGTCCCCGATGCGTCCGGACATCAGGGCCGGCCCGATGGACCGTAGCTTCAGGCCGCGGAACGTGCCCGCCCCGAGAACGCCCTCGTCCTGCTCCTCCGGGACGTCCTCCCCTCTCACCTCCTCGTCGGCGAAGGGCGCCGGCGGCCACGTCGCCGCCAGCAGAAGACAACCAACCAGCCAGGCCACACGGAGTCGGATGCGCATGGCCGGTACGATAGCAGGCTCGACTTCGTCCCGGCGGGGCCTCGGTCCGGAGGCCTCCGGAGAACCGTACCGCACACCGCGTCGCACCTCACCGCGCACGGGCGGCCGCGACGGCGTGGACGCCGCCCCGGAATCGCCTGGCGTCCCGCGCCGCAGGCGCTCGCGCCTCGTTCGCCCGGGGCCCTCACCCCTGCGCGACGTGTACCTTCTCCGCGACTCGCCCCGGGGGGAGTCGGACCCTGGCGGGAGCGGGTCGCCCCCGCCGCTCGAAACGGAACGAAGGAGCTCTTCGAATGGCGTACGTGACGATCGATGGCGTGAAGTTTGAGAAGGAACTGCTCGACCTGGCAGAGAAGCACACGACGGGACGGGGCGAGGGCAAGCTGGCGAAGGACGAGGTCGCGGATCTGTTCAAGTCGGCAGCGGACGGACCGGGCGTCACCGACACCGAGAAGGCGACGCTGAAGTACATCCGCGGCAAGTTCCAGTTCACGGACGCAGCGGCAGCGGACTTCGACAAGGCGTTTGCCGCGCTGTAGCCGGACCCAGGGCGCCGCCGTGCCCGGACTGCGGTCCGGGCGACCCTCGGTCGGCACCGACCACGTGGATCGCGAAACGAAGCCCAGGGCCCAGCGGCCTTGGGCTTCGCCGTTCCCCCCTCACCTGTCCCCTGCGCGCCCCGGGCAGGGCTGCCCCGAAGGCAGGGCTGCTGCGAAAGCAGGGCTGCTGCGAGGCACGGAGCCGGCCGTCGTCGGCGGCAGCCTCAGGCAGCGGCGCCCGCGGCGCGGCGGGGACTCGACTCCCCGTTCGCGCCTCGCGGAGCGGACGCGCGACCGGGCGCCGCATTCGAGAGACCCGGCCACGAGCCCGGAGTGCCCCTCTCGGATCCGCAAGCGATCAGATGCGGGTCCGCTCCACGTCCAGGGAGACGAGCTGGATCAACTCCTCGTCCCCCATCTCGGTGAGCATCTTCTCCGCGCCGCCTTCGAGGAGATCCGCGGCCAGCCGCGTCTTCTCCTGGATGAGCGCGTCGATCCGCTCCTCGACCGTGCCCTGGCAGACGAACTTGTGGACCAGGACGTTCTTCTGCTGGCCGATGCGAAACGCCCGGTCCGTCGCCTGGTTCTCGACCGCGGGATTCCACCACCGGTCGAAGTGGATGACGTGCGAGGCGGCGGTCAGGTTGAGGCCCGTGCCGCCCGCCTTGAGGGAGAGGACGAAGAACGGAGGGCCGGCATCCGCCTGGAACTCCTCGACGAGCCCCCTTCGGCGCTTCACGGGCGTGCCGCCGTGGAGCACCAGGCCCGTGCGTCCGAACACCGCGGCGAGGTGCTTCGCCAGGGGCCCCGCCAGGCTCCTGAACTGCGTGAAGACGAGCACCTTCTCCCCGCGGGAGGCGATCTCGTCGCAAACGCCGGCGAGACGCTGGAACTTCCCGCTCTCCTGCGGATCGAAGAGTCCGTCGTCGAGCAGCTGGCTCGGGTGGTTGCAGACCTGCTTGAACCGGAGCAGGTAGGCGAGCACGAGCCCCCGACGCTGGATGCCCTCCGCGTTCTCGAGCGCGTCTGCGAGCTCGTCGACCAGGCCGCCGTAGAGCACGGCCTGGCGCTTGCCGAGACCGCAGACGGCCTTCACCTCGGTCTTCTCGGGGAGGTCCTGGATGATGCGCCGGTCGGTCTTCATGCGCCGGAGGATGTAGGGCTGCACCAAGCTGCGGAGCGGCGCGTACGACGCGTTCTCCCTCTTCTCCAGCGACTTCACGAACGCCTGGAACCGCTTCTGGGAACCGAGGAGACCCGGGCAGAGGAAGTCGAACAGGGACCACAGGTCCGAGAGCCGGTTCTCGACCGGCGTTCCCGTCAGGGCGATCCGGGCATCGGCCCGCAGCCGCTTGACCGTCCTCGTCTGGCGCGCTGCCGGGTTCTTGACGGCCTGCGCTTCGTCGAGCACGACGAGCCGCCAGTCGACCTCGAGGAGCCACGGTTGGCGCAGCAGCATGCCGTAGGTGGTCAGCACGACGTCGGTGCGGCGAAGCGCCGCGGCGGGATCCCCGGCAATCTTCGCGATCTCGCCCTTCGGCGTCTCGGACGGGTGGACGAACGTGGCGGCGAGCGACGGAGCGAACCGCTCCATCTCGGCCTTCCAGTTCGCCAGCAGCGAAGCCGGTAGCACCAGCAGCGACGGCTTGGCCGTCCGCCGACGGCTCTTGCCCTGCCCTTCCTTCAGCCCCAGAAGCAGCGCCAGCACCTGGATCGTCTTGCCGAGTCCCATGTCGTCGGC
>JAUXCH010000090.1 GCA_030618975.1 Planctomycetia bacterium | reverse complement strand
GTCCTCGGCGGCGAACAAGACGTGCTTCCTGCTCCCACAGTCCGGTCGCTACCCGCGCTTCCTCTTCTTCGGTGAGATCCAGCGCTTCCACCCCCAACTCAGCGGTCGCGGCCGCCAGGGCTCGGGCGCCTGGAATCGATCGCGCGTCACGTGGCGGGAGATGGGGTACAGTGGGTGTGCGCCCGGAGTCCAGAACGTCCCGGCCGGCGCCGGCGAGTGCGGGAGGGCATCGTGAAGATCGCCATCACCGCTGAAGGTCGAGATCCGAACTCGGCCCTGGCGAGCGTCTTCGGACGCTGCTCGTTCTTCCTCATCGCCGACACGGAGACCCTCGCGTTCCGACCTCACGTCAATCCCGGCCTGGGCGCTTCCGAGGGCAGTGGACTTCTGGCCGCCCGATTCGTCGTGGACCGAGGCGTCGAGGTGGTCATTGCGCCGAAGGTCGGCCCCTTGGCCCGGAGCGTCCTCGCCAGCGGCGGGCTTCGGATCTACGTCCCCCGAGAGAGCGGAACCGCGTCCGAGGCCTTGACCGCGTTCATCCACGACGAGCGCGCCTGATCCGGATGACCGGGACCGGCGCTGGCCTCACCCGTCTCCGCGCGTAGGGCGCCGCTCCCCGGAACGGCCGTCCTTCGTCGGGAGCACGATGCCGAGCTTCTTGATCTTCCGGTACAAGGTCGTCTTGTGGATGCCCAGCGCCCGGGCCGTCTCGGACCGGTTTCCGTCGTTGCCCGCGAGAGAACGGAGGATCTCGTCCCGCTCCGCTTCCTCCAGCATCGTTCGGTGGCTCTTCCGGGTTCCATCCGGAGTGGTCAACTGATCCAGGGGCAGGTGTTCGGGGCGGATCATGCCTGCGGGACACAGCACGAAGCCGTGCTCGAGGAGGTTCTCCAGCTCACGCACGTTCCCGGGATACCGATGAGAGAGCAGGATCTTCATCGCTCCCGGGGAGACCCCGGCGATCGGCTTGTCCTTCTGCGTCGCCAGCATCGAGACAATGTGCTCGACGAGGAGAGGGATGTCCTCGAGACGCTTCCTGAGCGGCGGGATCTCGAGACGGATGACGTTGACACGGTAGAAGAGATCCTGCCGGAACTTCCCCTCCTCCACCAGTTTCTCGAGATTCCGGTTCGTGGCTGCGATGACCCGCACATCTGCCTGGAGTGTCCGGGTCCCCCCGAGGGGCTCGAACGTGTGATCCTGGAGGAACCGGAGGAGCTTGACCTGCAGGCTCATCGCGAGGTCGCCGATCTCGTCGAGGAGCAGCGTCCCGCCCTCCGCAAGGGCGATGCGTCCCGGCTTGTCTCCGGTCGCGCCCGTGAACGCGCCCTTCACGTACCCGAAGAGCTCCGCTTCGATGAGCGTGTCCGGCAGAGCCCCGCAGTTGACGGCTACGAAGGGGCCGTCTCTCCTCTGGCTCCTCCGGTGGATGGCCCGTGCGAACAGCTCCTTCCCGGTCCCTGTCTCCCCTTCGATGAGTACCGTGGTCCCTCCGGTCGCGACGATGTCGAGCTTCGCGAAGAGCGCGCGCATGCCCGGGCTCTTCCCCACGATGTCCTCGAGGGAGTAGCTCTTCTCGATGAGCTTCCGTAGTTGATGGACCTGTCTCAGGTCGCGAAACGTCTCGACGCCGCCGATGACGTTCCCTTTCCGGCCCCGAAGGAGGGCCGTCGAGACGCTCACGGGAACGAACTCCCCGCTCCGCGTCTCGATCGTCACGTCGAGATCCACGATCGGGGTTCCCGTTTCCTGCGTGTACCGAAGCGCGCACGCTTCGCGACAGATGTTGGCGCGAAACACCTCGTGGCACGGTCGCCCGAGGACCTCGTCCCGTGTGTACCCGGTGATCTGCTCGGCCGCACGATTGAAGCAGGCGATGCGGCCCTCCATGTCGACCGTGAAGACCCCGTCCGAGATGCTGGAGAGGATGGCCTGGAAGCGCTCCGCGGACAGGAGGCCGTCCTGGTCGACGGTCTCTCGCTCATCGCCGGGAGTCGTCATGCGTCGCCCTCCACTCTGCATAGGTCCGACCCTGTCGGTAGAGTTCGAGCCGCCGCCGGAAGCGCTCGTTGGGCGGACTCGACCGCCGGTACGCTTCCTCCTCCGTGGTCACGGCATTCGCGAAGTCACCGCACTCTGCGAAGGCGGCGGCCAGGGTGTCGAGCCAGGCAGGAGGGTCTCCGGCTCGAACGGCCTCGCGCGCGTAGGCCAAAGCCCGCGGGCCGTCGCGGATCCGCGAGTCCCTGGCGGTGGCGAGTACCCAGGCGAGGTTGCTCAGGGTGCCGGCACTTCCGGGATCGCGAATCAAGACGGCTTCGTAGTCTTCGATGGCCCGGTCGTATCTCTCGAGCGCAGTCCACACGACCGCTCGGTTGTGCAAGTCAACGACGTTTCCGGGCCGGATCTCCAGGGCTCGACGGATGTCCTGCAGGGCCTCCTCGAACCGACCCTCCCGGAGGTGAATCCCCGCGCGCGTCGAGTAGGCGGGGGCGAAGCCGGGATCGAGGACCAGGCACCGTTCGAGGCTGTCGAGCGAGGCGGAGGAGCGGCCTTCCAGCAGAGCCGCCACGGCCGTCCGGAAGGCGACCTCCGCCTCGCTTGTCCGATCCCGGTTCGCCCCGCGCAACGGCCACTCCCGGCCGGGCGTCCTACCGTCCGCCCGTCGGGAAGGCCATCTCGTCGCACCGCCAGCAGCCCTGCGAGCGGAGGTCGAGATCGGGGTCGATGTCCTTGTCACAGAGCCACCCGTTCCCTTCCTTGTCCCGGAAGAACTTCAAGGGGCGAGCGGGTACGTGCGAGTCCGTGCTGGCCTGCTTTCTCGTGTCTTCGGCCATGGCGATCTCCTTGGTATCGGGTGTCCTTCACCCGTGGCCTGGATTCGACCTCGCTAGCGCAAGGGACGGGCCATGGACGGGCATGGGAAGCGAATAGGCCGTAACCCGTGGTCCTGCAAGGTCTTCCGCTTGGGGTGCCAAGGATGGAGGCAGGCGCGTGCCGTCGGAGCGTAGCCATGATGCGACTCTATACCGTTGCACCGTTGCGCTCAAGCGACGGTTGTGGATGCACGCGACGGAGCACGAGATCCGCGCGTCTGCGGATGGGACCGGGGCTCGCGCGGATCGCCCTCCCGGCGACGACGCTCTCCGGTGCCAAGAGGCCTCAGAGAGGCACGGCCCCGGCGCCCGGGCCGTCGAGGCAACCGGTTCGTGCGGTTCGCTGACGCAGACAGACAGGGGAACAGGCGTTGTCCCTTGCGGGGTGCCTGGCACCCCGTGCGAGGGGAACCGCGCCGAAGCGCGCCGTCGAGCGGGAGAGCTCAGACCACGGCGATCTCGTTGATGACCTTCCGCACGCGCTCCAGCGTCTCGACGTAGCGCGTGAAGTAGGCTTGCGCGGCCATGCTCATGATGTGGAAGCCGACGGCGTGCTCCTGCTCGAGGAGCTCCCTAAGCGGCGCCGCCTCGATGGCGAGCACCTTGCACGGTTCGGCACACCGGGCACTGGTCAGGTGTCGCCCCGCGCCGAGCAGGGGCGCCAGACCGAAGATCTCGCCCTTTTCGATGCGACCGACTCCGAGGCTGGCCTCGTGGGCACCCGCGGGCAGCCGGAGGTGGACCTGCCCCTCCAACAGCACGTAGATGTGCGAGCCCTGCATGCCTCTTTCGAAGACGAATGCGTCCGTGTCCAGGTCCTTGAGTCCGGAGAAGCCGTTGATCCGATCCACGTCTTCGAAGCGCAGGGATCGAAACAACTCGTGCCCCGTCAGCAGCTTGGTGACACTCATGACGTGTCTCCCTTCGAGTTCTTGGGGAGAGCCCAACCGTCGACTTCGATCCTATCCGGTGAGAAGACAGGTTTCCAGCCCACGGTGCCCACGCGGGCACGTGGGGGACGCGGGCTGCTAGAGGGCGCGTGTCGCCTCCCACGCCGAGCTCACCGCGCCCATGATCTGAGCCGGCTTCCCCGCGTCGCCCACCACCACCACCTCGAGTCCCCTGGCCCGCAGGGGTGAGGCCAGCTCGTCCCGGGAGCGGGTGCCGACGGCCACCACCACGGAATCGAAGGGCCCGATCCTCCGCTCGCCGTCCGGCCCCCGCACGACGGCCGTGCCCGCGTCGACACGCTCGAGAACGGTCTGGGTGTGGATCTCGATCGGGAGCTCCTGCAGGCGGTGGAGCGTCAGCTTGCGGGTGATCGTCTCCATGTCGCGGGCGATCTCCTCGAGCAGCTCGACCACGGTCACGCGCTTGCCTTGCAGGCCGAGGTACTCCGCGACCTCGATGCCCACCATGCCACCCCCGACGATCAGGACGCTCTGCCCGGTCTCCACCCGCTGGGCCAACACGTCGTTCCCGGTGAACGCTCCCTCGAGCCCCGGGATGCGCAGCGTTTCCGGGCTCGCGCCGGTGGCGAGCACGACGACGTCCGGTTCGAGGCTCACGATCCGCTCGGGCGTCGCCTCCACGCCGGTCTCGATCCTCGCTCCCGACCCGGACGCCAGTCGCACGAGCGAGTCCAGGGGGCGCTCCATCGCCGCCTTGCCCGGGGCCAGCGGAGCGAGGGAGAACTGCCCTCCCAGTCCGTCCCGCTCCAGGAGGGTCACGCGGTGGCCCCGTCGCCGGGCGACGATCGCTGCCGTCAGCCCGGCGGGACCACCTCCCACGACGACGACGTGGCGCTCCCCTTCCGCGGGCGTCTCCGTCTCGCCCTCGTGTCCGACCTGAGGGTTGACGATACAACCGATGCCCTTGCCGGCCTTGACGTTGGCGAGGCAACCCTGCAGGCAGCTCCCGCAGAGAACGATCTCTTCCGTTCGTCCTTCCGACATCTTGCGGGGCAGGTCCGGATCGGCCACCAGCGGTCTGCCCAAGGCCACCAGGTCGGCTTGGCCAGCGCGAAGGACGGCTTCGATACGCTCCGGTTCTCCGAGTCGGCCCGCCACGATGACCGGGACCGGGATCTCCTGCTTGATCTCGGCGGCGAGTTGCTCGTTGAGGCCCTCGGGCAGGCTCATGTGCTGGTAGTACCAAGGTGGCGAATCGCACGCCGAGCCCGTCACGACGTGGACGGCCGCTACGCCCCAATCGACCAGGTGCCGGGCGAAGATCCGCCCCTCGTCGAGGTCCAGCCCGCCGGCGACCTGCTCCCGGGCCGAGATCCGGACCACGATGGGCAGCGCCGCATCGAGGGCCTCGCGAACGGCTTCGATCACCTCGCGGGCGAACCGCTCCCGCCGTTCGCGGGGGCCTCCGTACCCGTCCTCCCTCAGGTTCGTGCGGGGAGACAGGAACTGGGCCACGAGATACCCCAGACCGCACTGGACCTCCACCGCGTCGAACCCGGCCTCCCGTGCGCGTCGGGCCGCGGCCCCGAACGCTCGCACCAGGTCCTGAATCCGGTCCGTCTCGAGCGCCTGGGGCACGGCGCCGGTGGTCGGACAAGCGACTTCCGACGGCGCTTCCGGCCGTCGACCGGAGGCCTTGGGGTTCGCGGCACGGCCCGCGTGGTTCAGATGGGCAATGGCCTTGGCACCCCCCTCGTGGATGACCTCGACGAGTCGTCGCAGTCCCGCGACCGCGTCCTGGTCGTCGATCGCCAGCTGCCGCGGGTGTTCCTTGCCCGCCACGTCGACGTACGCGGGCTCGACGATGATCGCGGCGACCCCGCCCTCCGCGCGGCGCCGGTAGTAGGCGAGCTGCCGGGCGGAGACCCGACCGTCCAGCCCACCGAACCCGGTCTTGACCGGGGCCATGAGCAGCCGGTTGGAGAGTGTCAGGTCACCGATGCGCACCGTTTCGAAGACGCTCATGTCGGCCGTCCTTCCGCGAAGGGGGACTGGTACCCAGAGGTACTCAGAGGTCGTAGTCGATCTTGCAGCCGGAGCCGTCCCACAGCCGTTGGTAGGCCTCGAGGCGCTCGTCCACGAACCGGCGCGCTTCCTCGACCGCAGGCATCCCGCGCAGGAGGATCCGTCCCTCTCGGGCCTGCTCCTGCACCGCGATCGTCCGGTCGAGATCCAGGATCCGGATGGGACCGCACATGCGCGTGTCGTTTTCGGAGAGCACGACCGACGACTCGAGCAAGTCGGTCAGCTCCTCCGGCGCGAGGTCGAGGATCCGCTCCTCCCGGAGCCTCGAGACCATGCGGGGCACGATCCCGGCGGCGACGGCGGCGGCGTCCTCGATGGGCTTCCACGCCCCGTCTGCCAGACCGAGGCCTTCGATCCAGAGAGTCGCCGGGGAGTTCAGGTGGATCTCCTCCCGCTGCCCAGGCCCCACGAGGACGACCGGGCACGCCATGCTCCGGGCGAACTCCTCGATGCTCTGCTCGCCGAACGGGCAGAGCCTCTTCTCGTAGGCCAGCACGAGGATGTCGAACTGCCGGTCGAACAGACAGCTCCTGAGCTCCGGCGCCTCGTCTCCCAGGCAGAGGCGAAACCCCACGTCCAGGTCCTCGTCCTCGAGGAGCTCGTCGTAGTAGAAGCGCGTCTCTCGCTCGATGTTCACCTGGTCCTGCTCGGACAGATCGACGTTTTCCCCTCGGCGGCCCCGCCGCTCGTGCTCCTCGCAGGGCGACGTGGGAAACACGAAGATGTCCAAGGGTACCGCGTAGCGGCGTGCGAGATCCCGGGCGAAGCGAAACGCCCGGTCTCCCACCTCGGTCATGCGGGCACAGATGCCGATCGCCTGGATTCTCTTCGTGGTCATGGGCCTGCTCCGCCTCGGTTGCCGAAGAACGAAGCCGCGTCGAAGGCGTCTCCCGCGGTCCGTGTCCTTCGTCGACCACGTCATCGTACTCACGTTCGAAGCGGCGCTCGCGCACGCGGCCCCGCCGGGAACGTGGCTCCGCCCGAGAACCCGGGTCACCATATGCAAGGCCGTACATGTAGGCCGGTCGCAGGGTGCAACCCCTGCGTGGGCCTGCGCCGTCCTGCGCCGGTCGACGGGTGCGCCGGCGCACCGTCCCCGCGGTTCGCGGCGACCCCGAGGGGGGCTGGAACGGACGGCGCGCGCTACGGATTCAGGATGTGGATCGCGTGGCCGTGCACGGCCTCCGCAGCCTCCATCAGCGACTCCGGCCACGTCGGGTGCGCGTGGACCGTCAGCGCGATGTCCTCGCTCGTGGCGCCCATCTCGATGGCGAGCGTGGCCTCGGCGATGAGGTCCGACGCCTGGTAGCCGACGGCCGAGACGCCGAGCACCTCGTCGGTCGCAGCGTCGGCGATGATCTTCACGAAGCCCTCCGTCGCGCCCATGGAAAGCGCGCGGCCGAGCGCGGTGAAGGGGAACTTGCCCACCTTCACGTCGCGGCCCTCGGCCTTCGCCTCGTGCTCCTGGAGGCCCACGGTCGCGACCTCGGGGTGCGTGAACACGGCAGCCGGCATGGCGCGCACGTCGTAGACGCTGTCGGTCTTCCCGGCAGCGTGCTCGGCGGCCACGATGCCTTCCTTGCTCGCCTTGTGCGCGAGCCAGGGCAGGCCGGCCACGTCGCCGATGGCGTAGATGTTGGGGACGTTCGTCTGGCGGTGGGCGTTGACGGGGAAGTGGCCGGTGTCGTCGATCTCGAGCCCGGCCTTCTCGCGGCCGACCCGATCGGAGTTCGGCTTGAAGCCGATCGCGACGAGGATCACGTCGCTCTCGATCTCGATCCTCTTCCCGTCCTTCTTCTCCGCGACGAGGAACTGCTTGCCGTCTTTCGTCTCGATGCCCTTGGCCGACGTCTGGAGGTGGATCTTGCCCTTGCCCTTCTTGATCGAGCGTTCGACGACCTTGACCAGCTCGGGGTCGGTGCCGGGCAGGAGCTGGTCGAGCAACTCCACCACGGTGAGCTTCGACCCGAGGCGCTGGAAGACGGTGCCGAGCTCCAGGCCGATGACGCCCCCGCCCACCACCGTGAACGTCTCGGGCACGCGGTCGAGGTCCAGCGCGCCCTCGTAGGTCACGACGTTCTCGCCCAGCGGCAGGAACGGCAGGGTGGCCGCGCGCGCACCGGTGGCGACGATGCACTTCTCGAACGTGATCTCCTTCACGTTCCCGTCGGCGTCCTTCACGGTGAGGGAGGTGGGGGAGGTGAACTCCGCGTGGCCGTGGATCACGGTCGCGCCGTTCTTGTTGAGGAGGAAGCCGACGCCGGTCGTCAGGCGCTTCACGATGCCCGATTTCCACGCCTGCATCTTCTTCCCGTCGATCTCGACGCCTTCGACCGTCAGCCCCATCTGGTCGGCGTGGCGGATCTTCTCCACGAGGCCGGAGGCGTAGATGAGGCTCTTCGACGGAATGCAGCCCATGTTCAGGCACACGCCGCCGATCCGGTCCTCCTCGATCACGGCCGTCTCGATGCCGAGCTGCGCGGCCCGGATGCCCGCGACGTAGCCGCCGGGGCCGGAGCCGATCACCACGAGCTGGTAGGACTCGGTTGCCATTTCATCTCTCCTTGCCCGCCTCCGGGCTCAGACGGCTTCACCGCCGAGAAGTCGTTCGCGTTGGTCGACGAGGAGCGGCGGCACGTCGGCCCACACGTCCTCGTACAGGCTTTCGACCGGTACGGAGCCGCTGGACTCGACGCGCGCGATCGTCTCCGTGATCGTTCGCCCGGCCGTGGCCAGGTAGTCCTCCTCGCGGCTCCGGTCCCACAGGCCCTCGGCCTCCAGCCAGCTGCGGTGGCGCAGGAGCGGATCCCGGGCCTCCCAGCTCTTCGCCTCGTCCTCGTCGCGATACCTCGAGGGGTCGTCCGACGACGAGTGACCGCCCATCCTGTACGTCAGGCACTCGACGAAGGTCGGGCCCTCGCCGTGGCGTGCACGGTCCACCGCGGCCTTCACGGCCACGTAGCAGGCGAGGACGTCGTTGCCGTCCACCCTGAGACCCGGCATGCCGTACGCCGCGGCCTTCGCGGCGAGCGTCTCGCTTGCGGTTTGCGAGGCGACGGGCACGGAGATGGCCCACTGGTTGTTCTGGCAGACGAACACGCACGGGGCCTTCCACACGCCGGCGAAGTTGAGGCCCGCGTGGAAGTCGTTCGAGGAGGTCGCGCCGTCGCCGAGCCAGCCCCCGACGACGACGTCGTCGCCCCGGATCTGCACGGCGCGCGCGACGCCGGCCGCGTGGCCGATCTGCGTGCCGATGGGGGAGGACAGGGAGACGTAGTGCGCGTCGCGGTCGGAGTAGTGGCAGGGCATCTGGCGGCCGCGGGTCGGGTCGGCGGCGTTGCCGAAGCACTGGGCGACGTAGGCGTCGAGCGGCATGCCGCGCCACAGCGCGACGGCGCCTTCGCGAAGCGCCGGCAGGAGCCAGTCGCGTTCCTCGAACGCGGCGCCCGCGCCGAGCACGGCACCCTCCTGGCCCTTCGCCGTCCCGTAGAAGCCGATGCGGCCCTGGCGCTGCAGGTTGAGCATGCGCTGGTCCAGCGCGCGCTGGAACAGCATGGCCTCGAGGAGTCGCACCGCGAGGCCCTCGGGGAGGTCGGGGATCCTGCAAACCGGCTCCCCGTGCTCGTCCACGAGACGGAAGAGCCCCAGCGGACCGACCTCGTACGGGTCGGGCGCGGCGGGGAGCGTCGCGCCCGACTTCTCCGACTTCCGGAGGGCTGACTTCCCGGTGGCCCGTGCCTCGGCCATGGGCCTACACGTCCTCCAGGAGCATCAGGCCGGGCGTCTCGAGGAGCCGGATCACCTCGTTCAGGAAGCGCGCCGCCGTGGCGCCGTCCACGATGCGGTGGTCGAGCGTGATCGAGAAGTTCGTCATCTTGCGGACGACGATCTCCCCGTCTCTCACGACGGGCCGGTCCTTGATCTTGTAGACGCCGAGGATCGCGACCTCGGGATAGTTCAGGATCGGCGTCGCGAGGATGCCGCCGATCGAGCCCGCGCTGGTGATGGAGATCGTGCCGCCCTTGAGATCCTCGAGCGCGATCCTCTTCGCGCGCGCCAGCGTCGTGAGATGCTGGATCTCGGCGGCGAGGTCGAGGAGCGAGCGGCGATCCGCGTGCTTCACCACGGGCACCATGAGGCCCGCCTCGGTATCGGTGGCGAGACCGACGTTGTACTCGCTGCGGATGATGTAGGAGTTCGACGAGTCGTCGACGAGCGAGTTCACGGAGGGGAACTCCTTCAGCGTCTGGACGAGCGCCTTGATGATGAAGGGCAGGTAGGTAAGCTTGACGCCGCGCTCGGCCGCGTACGCCTTGGCCTGCGCGCGAAGTACTGCGACCTCGGTCATGTCGCACTCGTCCACGAAGGTGAAGTGCGGCGAGAACTGCTTCGAGCGCACCATCTGCTCGGCGATCTTCCCGCGCATGCCGCGCAGCACGATGACCTCGTCTTCCGCGGGTGCGGTGGGCGCGGGCACCGCAGGACGCTCGGGGAGGGCGGGCGCCGCGGCGGCCGGAGGCGAAACGGCCGCGGTGGCCGTGGCGGTGGGGGGGAGCGGAGCGGTCGCGCCACCGGCGGCGAACTGTTCGACGTCCTCGCGCGTCACGCGCCCGCCCTCGCCCGTGGCGGGAACCGCGTCGAGGTCCACGCCCAGCGTGCGGGCGAGGCGACGCGTCGCCGGGGCCGCGAGCGTGCGCTCGCGGCGCGGACCGGCTGCGGCGGGAACGGGAGCCGGCAGGGCGGCGGGAGCCGGTGCCGGGGCCCGAGCGGGTACCGGCGGCCGAGCGGGCGCCGGGGCTCGAGGGGGAGCCGGGGTGGGCGCGGTGGCGGGCGCCGGAGTCGGAGTCGGTGCAGGTTCCGGTTCGGACGCGGCGCTCTCGGCGGCGGGCGCGGCGGCCCCCCCGTCAAATTATCGCAAACGGTTGGATGGTAAGATTCTTTCCCACACGGTGTAGGTTTTGAATTGTATGTCCACGGTTGATGCATCATACCCGTAGGTGGGTGTGGGCGTGTGTGGGGGTGTGAGC
>JAUXCH010000475.1 GCA_030618975.1 Planctomycetia bacterium | reverse complement strand
GTGCTCGCCGAGGACGGTACCGAGGAAGGCCTGCTGTTCGGCGAGCGCGGCCTGGTCGATCGGCCCGAGT
Source organism: Planctomycetia bacterium (assembly GCA_030618975.1). Taxonomy (GTDB): domain Bacteria; phylum Planctomycetota; class PLA2; order PLA2; family JAEUHO01; genus JAUXCH01. The sequence goes on along the minus strand of JAUXCH010000475.1, from coordinate 4,616 downwards.
GTCCCCGCGGCACCCTCGGCTTCCTGCAGGGTGATCTCGGCAGCCTCGAGCTCTCCCGCCGCGATCTGGAGCCGGGCCTTCGTGCGAAGCAGCGACCACAGCGCCGGTCCGAGTACGGACGGACGCAGCGTCGGCTCCGCACGCTGGATCGCGGCCCGCGCGTCTGCGACCCGGCCCTCGGCCTCGTAGGTCAGGGCCTGCCAGACGGTGGCGTGCGCGGCCCGCGCACCCTGGTCCAGGCGCTCCAGCCAACGGATCGGCTCGTCCAGGGCGTCGCCCGCGCCTTCGGTGCGTCCGCTCTGAGACGCCGTGACGATTGCCAGGGCGCGACCTAGCGCGGCCTGGGCCGAGTTCCCATGCCGCGTGCGGACGACCGCCACCATGCGCTCCAGGATCTTCTCGGCGGTGTCGAAGTCGCACTCCTGTCGGTGGATGGAGGCCAGCGTATGGAGCGGCTGGACGGTCCTTTCCGTCTTCCCACAGGCCGTGTAGGCGGCGTTGGCACGCTCGAACGCGTTCCGCGCCGTGGCGAAGTCCCCGCCGACGCCTGCATCCCGACCGAACAACCACCAGGCATCGCCGCGAGCCGTGCCATCGGGGAGGTGGATCGCAGCCTCCTCGAGCGCCACCAGATCCACCGGAGGACCGCTGGCGAGCGAAGACCGGTGCCAGGACTCCGCGACGACCGTGCATCGCCGCATGTCGTCGTCTCCGAGGGCCTCGGCCGCCTGTGCGAGACGTTCGTAGAGACCCTCGAGGCGACGCGCGTCCTCCTCGGTCGCGTAGGTCGAGCCGAGGGAGACCAGGAGCTTGAAGTTGGCTCTGAGCTCCTCGGGCGAGGCGGTCTCGTCGAGGACTCCGGCCCGGTCGGCGAGTCGCCACGCGCGGGAATGCTCGCCACGTCCGGCGGCCGCGCGCGCGGCGAGTGCCAGCGGGCCTGCGGCCTTCTCGGGGAGGCCCGCCTGCTCCCAGTGCCAGCCGAGCGCCTCGGAATCGCCACCGTCCGTGGAGGACCTGGCTTCCATCGCCTCGGCCCACGCGCGGTGGAGCGCGCGGCGGAGGTCCGGCGCCATCTCCGTGTAGATCGCCTCCTGGTAGACCGCGTGGCCGAAGCGATAGCCCTCCTCCAACGGGATGACGAGCGCGCGCTCGCGATAGAGGCGCTGCAGCGCCCGCAGGACGCCGAGGAGCGGCACCCCCACGACGTCGGCGAGCACGGCGCCGTCGAACTCGACGCCCGCGACCGCCGCGGTATCGAGAAGCGTCCGCTCGTCCTCGGCCACGCCGGCGAGGCGACGCCGCACCATGTCACGCAAGGGCCGCGGGAGCTCGGCCTGCCCCCAGCGCTTCGTGATCCGGACGGTGTCCGCTTCCCGCTCGATCTCGCCGGACGCTTCGAGGTGCCGGTAGAGCTCCAGGGCGTAGAGCGGTACGCCGTCGGAGTCGCGGATCACGCGCTCCACGAGCTGGAGGGGCAAGGCGGGAAGCCCCGACGCCTGCTCCAGCAACGTACGGATGGCGCGGTCGCCGAGTGGTTCGAGCTCGATTCGCGTACCGTCGGGTGCCGCAGCGAGGTCGTAGTAGCCCGACGGCGGTCCGTCGCTCGAGTCCGAATCCCTGAGCTCGCGGGTCCGGTAGGTCATGGCCAGGTAGACCGGAGACGAGGCCACCGAGGCCCCCAGGGCGGTCAGGACCTGCAACTCGTCGTGATCGCAGTGATGCACGTCCTCCACGAGCAACGCCACCGGGCGTGTTTCCGCGAGCGCAGCCAGAGCCAGCTCGATCTCCGTGCTGGATTGGAGCGGAAGCTCGGTGGGCGCCGAGGACTCCTCGTCCTTGAGGCGGCGCAGCAGATCGAGGCCGCGGCTGGAAGCCGACCCGGACGCGTAACCGGAGGAACCCGAGAGCTCGGTGTCGCCCACGACGGCGTCGTGGAAGGCTTGCGCTAGCGGACGGCGGAGTCCTTCCAACGGCGAAAGCCGCACCTCGACCCAGCGAAAGCCCTGCGAGCGTGCCTCCCGGCCGAGCTCCTGCATGAGGGCCGACTTGCCGATGCCCGCCTCGCCGCGCACGAGCACTGCACGGCCGTGTCCACCTCGTACCTCGTCGAGGTGGGAGCGAAGGACGCCGAGTTCCTTCTCGCGGCCGGCAAGGAAGATGGTAGGGCCCCCCGCAACGGCGAGGTCCACGGGTGCCGCCTCGAAGGTCCCGCCATGCCGCGCCAGCTCGTCGAGCAGTGCCTTGGCCGAGGGGGGGCGTTCCTCCGGTCGCTTGGCCATGCATCGCAAGGCGATGCTCGCGAGCAGGGGCGGCGTGCCTTCCGGCAGCGGAACCGGTGTCGCGTTCTGGATGGCGAGGAAGAGGGACTCGACCGTGCGTGCCGGGAACGGGACGCGGCCGGACAGCATCCGGTAGAGAAGCACACCGACACTCCACAGGTCGGAGGCCTTCTGTGCGGCTCTGCCCATCACCACCTCGGGCGCCATGTAGTACGGCGTGCCACGTAGGCGGCTGCGCGGACCTCGTGCCAGGTCATCCTCGGCGACGAAGCGCCCGAGGCCGAAGTCGGTGAGCATCACGGCCCCGTCCTTGCCGAGCAGCACGTTGCCGGGCTTGACGTCGTGGTGGACGATGCCTCGTTGGTGCGCCGCGTGCAGGCCTCTCAGCACGGCCTCGAGAATGCGCCGCACCTCTGCGGCTTCGAGGGGACCTTCGCGCTTCAGACGGTCGGCGAGGGAGCCTCCGTCCAGGTACTCCATCTCGAACGCCCAGCGATCGTTCGGCAGCTCGTGGACCTTGTAGAGCGTGACGACGTAGGGGTCGAGGATCTTCGCCACCATGTTCGCTTCACGGAGGATTGCGCCCCGGGCGGTCTCGTGATCGGGCCACCGTGAGGAGTCGAGAACCTTCAGCGCGACCGCGCGGTCGATGAGCGTGTCGTGGGCGCGGTAGACGACGGAGAACGCGCCGTGGCCGATGGGTTCGAGGACCTCGATTTCGCCAAACGACGAGCCGGGGCGAATCGGGCTGTCGGGGTTCCCGGCCACGTCTTCGTTCCACCTCCGCGAGGACTCTCGAGGAAACAGTCTAGTACGAGGGGCGTGTTCCCGTCTGCTACCAGCGGATCACGGTGGCCTGGGCGTCGGTCAGCGAGTAGATCGAGACGACGTAGCCGGCCTCCATGTGCTCCTTCACCCGCAGGGTGCCGGTCACGCGGAGCGGTTCGGTGCTGTTGCGAAGCCCCTTGTGCCCGCGCGCCAGCTTGACGTGCACCCACCCGCTGAGCCCGGGAGGTACGCCGAAGCAGCACGACCAGTGGCTGGCGACGAGGTTGAACTCCCGGATGTCGTCGAACTCGTAGAGCGGGAGCAGGAAGCCCGCCATCGTCACCTTCCGCCCGTCGAGCGCCTTGAGGGACGCGGGCATCCCGGCGAGATCCTCCTGGTACTCGTAGGCCTTGAGTGTGCTCCACTCGACGACCTCGCTCCCGTCGTCGGACGCGAGCTTCAGGCCCACGAGCTCGAGGGTCTGGGGATCGATGCGGACGCCGTCCGGCAGCCGGGCGGTCGCCACCGCCTCCGGCAACACGACGGGCGTCGCCTCGGCATCGGCCACGGCCCGCGCCGCGGCGGCGAAGCCTAGCGAGGAGCGATCGGCGTGCGCGGCGCTCATGGCGGCCCAGACGATGCAGCCGAGGACGAGGGGCGTGCCGAGCCCGAGCAGGAGTCGGTCGAGGACGTGCATGGCGGACCAGGGTACCGCGGCACGCAGCCGTCCCGTTCGTTCTCCCCCACCCCGGGCGGCGGCGGACAAGCGGGCCACGACCTTGCGGATGCGCTCGGCCACGACGGGATCGACCCGTGTCAGGAGCCCACGACCGTCAGGAGCCCCGTCAGGTACCGCCCCTCGCCGGCGGCGGCGAGGAAGGGGTGGTCGGGGCCGGCGGCGAGCTCGCGAAGGACATGCAGCTGCCGCCGACACTCTCGCGCCGAGGAGCGGACGAGGTCGTGCCACTCCCCCGGCCGCATGCGTGCGCTGCAGACGAACGTGGCGAACACGCCGCCGGGCGCGACGCGCGTCATCGCCTGTACGTTGAGGTCGCGGTAGGCCTTCACGGCGTTGCCGTCGCCGCCGCGTCGCGGAAAGAAGTTCGGCGGGTCGCAGACCACGACGTCGAAGGTGTGGCCCTCTCCCTTCAGGTCGCGAAGGGTCCGGCGGACGTCGGCTTCCTGGACGTCGAGCGCCACGTTGCCCAACTCCGCCGTTCGGCGGGCCGCCCTGCACGCGCGAGGTGACATCTCGACGGCGAGCGCCGACGCGGCGCCGTGCAGGAGCGCCTGTACGGAGACCCCGCCGGTGCCCGCGAAGAGGTCGAGCACGGATCGGCCCGCGCAGAGCTCCGCGACCCGGACACGGTTCTCCCGCTGGTCCGCGTAGTGGCCGGTCTTCTGGCCGAGCCGCGGCTCGACCTCGAAGACCATCCCCTCCTCGACGACCCGGACCCGCTCCGGGATCTCACCGCCTGCCTGGAAGGGGCGCTCGGACTCGGGGATGCCCTCCTCTTCCTCGTAGCCCCCACTGCGGGTCAGCAGGCTCACGGCGCCCGTCTCGGCGAG
>JAUXCH010000823.1 GCA_030618975.1 Planctomycetia bacterium | reverse complement strand
TAGTCCGCGATGCGCCCCGAGACGTCGAGGTAGGTCTCCTGCAGGACGTCCGAGGCGCTCACGCGGCCCCGGACCGCGGGGTGTATGCGCATCTCCACCATGCGGAGGAGCCGAGCGCGGTGTCGCTCGAAGGCCTCGGCCACGGCCTCGTCCTGATCCGCACCAGCGGCTTGGATCCGGGCGACCTCGTCGTCGGGGGGGGAGGGGGAGCCCACGCCGTCAGGATAGCGGGCCCGGGCACGGATGCGCGAGCCGGTTCTCCGCTGCTCGGGGCTCCGCATCGTGCCGTGCTACGATCCACGCGACATGTCGCACGGAGGAGCGGATCCGTGAGCACCTCGGCGTTCAGATGGAGACCGCCGCGATGGGGACGGTGGCCTCTTGCGGCATCGCTCGTGCTCCTCTTGATGGCGCCCTTGCCCGTGAGCGCCGGCGACGTCGACAGCGCGAAGCTGTTCCTCGAAACCGCCAAGGGGAGGATGCGGGCGCGCAAGTACGAGGAGGCCCTCGTCTTGCTGCACAAGGCCGCCGACGAGGACGCGCACCTGCTCGAGGTCCACTGGCTTGCAGGCCAGATCCACGAGAAGTTGAAGGCCCCGAGCTCTGCTCTCGTTGCCTACCGCCGCTTCCTCGAACTGTACGCCCAGAAGGCGCAGCGCGGTCATCTCGAGAAGGGCGAGACGAAGTGGAAGGGGAAGGTCGAGAAGCGCGTCGACGTCCTGGCGGCCGGTGAACGTGCCCTCCAGGCCTGGGAGGACGAGTACGTCGCGGATCTGGTCGCGCTTGCCGAGAAGTACGCGGTCGACGCGCCTCGGGTGAGCAAGCGCGCGCTCGAGCTCGTGCTCGAGGTCCGGCCCGGCGACTCGCGCGCCGCGCAGCTCTACACGAAGCTGGGCGGCACGCCGCCCGAGGACTGCGCGAGCGAGACCCTGGGCAAGACGCCTTTCGATCGGTGGACCTACGCCTCGATGACCGATCTGATCGCCGAGCGCTCCTTCGGCCGGGCCAAGTGCATCACGTATGCGGGCGACCGGATGAGCGTGGTGGCAGACGATTCAGGCTCGCTCGTCCAGCCCGTGGATCACGTCGCGACCGCGGCGGAGTACGTCTATCACGCGTCGTTCCGCATGACGCTCGCGGACAGCTCCCGCTGGTTGTCCGGGTTGGTCTTCGGTATCGACGGGGGCGGAATCACGCGCTTCTACGCGGCGTTCCTCCAAGAGCACCGACTCGTACTCCACCGCGTGGACCAGTCCAAGGGCGAGCGTGAGGACGTGGCGGACCAGCGCATTGCGGCGATCCGGCCGGGTATCTGGCACGATCTGCTGGTGCACGTGAAGGGGCAGAAGATCGTGGTCTTCGTGGACGGGAAGAAGGTCGTCAACTACACCGCGCCGCGAACCTACGACCTGAACGGCGGCGTCGGGATCTTCCAGCAGAGCAGCGAATCCGAGTACCGGGCCCTGCGCATCGGGCGCGTGGAGTAGCGCCGTGCGGTTCCTCCTCCTTTCCCTGGGCCTCCTGGCCGTCGCGCTCATGGTGCCGAGTCTCGATCTCCTGTCCGGCGAGCCCGCACGGGCCGACGAGAAGCCGGCCGTGCAGAAGCGCGCGGAAGCCGACCTCCGAGCCTGCGTCGACAAGCACGCCTCGGCGCTCGTCACACTCGCCAAGCGTTGGCGGAAGAAGGATCCCGCCGTGGCGATTCGCGCGCTGCAGCGCGCCTTCGACCTGAGGCCGGGGTGCTCCGCGGCGGAGAAGGTCGCCCGGCAGATGGGCGTCCCCGACCTCGAGCGCACGGTCCTCCTGTTCGACGGCAGCGGGCTCGCCGCCTGGCGCGAGGCGGCGCTTCCGTCGTGGCGCATGGACGGTGTGTGCCTCCGGGGCGACGCCCCGAAGGACGCATACCTCACCCTGACCTACGAGCGCTTCGAGGGCGACTACACGGTTCGCATGGAGGCGCGCGTCGCCGAGGAGTACGACGGCCCCTCGTACTTCGCGCTGGGCGGTGACGCGAACGACGAGGACGGCCGCGTCGAGATCGGCCTGAACGGCGGGATCCTCAACGTCTCGCGCAAGTCGGGGAAGGACGAGCCGAGTGAGACGCTGTACTCCAGCAACCCAGCGGACCTGCGCCCTCCACTCAAGCCCACGGACTGGGCCTGGTACGAGCTGCGCTTCGAGGGGAACGAGGTCAGGGCGTTCTTCAACGGCCGTCATCTGATCGACGTGTCCCGAGCCGGCGCGACCGGCGGGTACGTCACCCTGGTGACCCAGCACGTGGCTTTCCTGGTCCGACGCATCGAGGTCGTGAAGCGCTAGCTTTCCCGGCGGGACGGGACGACGCGCCACGACAAGGAGGGAGGACGGCATGGAGAGGAGATCCGACCGATCTGCGTCGGTGGGGCAGCTCGTGCTGCTCGTCCTCTGCGCGTCCCTGCTGGCCGTCGCGCCGCCGCTTG
>JAUXCH010000060.1 GCA_030618975.1 Planctomycetia bacterium | reverse complement strand
GGGTCGGGATGCTGGTTCGCATGCCGGATCCTCCGCATCGACGGGGGGGGCGGGCCCGCGTCGTGCCGAGGTTCCAGCAGAGGGCGTGCCAGGGTCTGCCGCTTCCCTCCCGCCCAGGGCCTGGCCCCGCCAGGGTCCGACCCGTGGGCGGAGCCGCGCATCAGCCTGCAGGATCTGCAGTCGTCTGCATCTCGTGCAGGCGGGGAGGCTGCGGATCCCGGACTCTCCCCAGGGCCGCTCAGACGCGCAGGATCTCGCCTCTCAGCGAGTAGGCGATCATCAGCAGCTCCTGCTTCTCCCGGTCCCCGACGCCGTTCTCGTCGAGCGCGGCCAGGATGTCGTCGAGGACCTCCATGTACTCCTGCTCGTTGATGTTCATGCCGCGGTGCGCGTCGAGCATGCCGGCGCCGGTGTAGGTCTGCGGCCCACCGGTACCCGCGCAGAGGAACTCGGTGACGAGCTGGACGACCTGGGCCCGGTCGCTGTCCTGGTAGCGGGCCTTGACGACGTCGTTCTTGCTGTGGTTGTCGAAGATGTCGCCCGCGATGTCGCGGATCGCGTCCTCGCCGCCGAGGCGCTCGTACAGACTGGCTTCGCTCATCGTCGATTCTCCCGTTCTCGAGTTGCGGGAGGATAGCGACGGACGAGGGGAGCGGGCGTGGGCCGGACGGAGCTCGGACGGAAGCCCCCGTGGGTCAGCCGCCGAGCTGCAGCCCGAAGAGCGTGTACCTCAGGCTCGCGTTGTCCACGTAGAAGCGGGTGGGCTTCCCGTTGTCCTCCTTCGTCCGCAGGCGGAGGAGCACCTGCTTCCCGTTCACGAGGTGGGGTGGGATGGACACGTTCTTGCGGAAGTAGCGGCGCCAGTAGTCGTCGATTCCGGGGGTGTCCGGCTGGTGGAAGAAGGAGGCGAGGCGGAACTCGGCGATCTTCTGGAACGTGCCGAGATTCCAGAGCTCCAACCAGATCTCGTCGTCGACGTCGTCCTCCTCGCTCACGATCCTGAGCCGGACGCTGAAATCGAGGGTCTTCATCTGGTGGGGCATCTGCACGGCCTGGCCGGCCTCCGTCGCGGTGTCCGTGCCCTGGTCGCCCATCTTCAAGGCCCTGAAGCCCTCGAAGGCGATGGTGAAGTCGATGAAGTTCTCGACGACCTCCACCTTGGGCGGCGGGTCGGAGTAGATCAGGTCCCAGGCGCCGTCCTCGAAGCCCGGGTTCACGAGGAGCTCGTTCACCGGCTTGGGGAGAAACCAGACTCCCTGCGTGTCGGCGAGGATCGAGTTGTCGAGCGCGCGCACCCGACCGCCGACCCAGTGGGCGCCGGGGCCCAGGTCGTCCAGGTAGGAGGCGGCGTAGTAGTCCCCGACGGCGTGCGTGCCCTCGGCGACCCGCACGTTGTCGACGTAGTAGTCCACGCGCAGGATCTCGTTCGGTTCGATGCCGTGGATCTCGGGCAGCCGGAAGGCGACCGTGTTCTCCCATTCGTGGAGCGAGACCTGGGGCACTCCGACGGTGACGTCCTCCACGTAGGTCAGCACCACCTGATCGATGAGGAACCGGTACTTGTCGGCCGCCGTGAGGTTCACGAAGGCGACCCGGACGGTCTGGCCTGCGTAGGCGTCGAGGTCGAACGCCTGCCGGAGGTAGCCCTTGTTCCGCCAGTTGCGACCGTCCTTCGGGGTCTCCCAGTCATAGGTCGCGAGCGTCTCGAGCAAGGCGCCGCCCGCGCTGAGCACCCGGACCGTGAGCGTCTCGCCGATTTTCGTGCTGTCCCTCACGAGCAAGCGGAAGACGAGACGCAAGTCCTCGGCCGTAGCGGGGATCGTGACCAGCTGGGAGAGGCTGTCGAGCCCCTCCATCGTCGCGTAGCGCTCCCCGATGAACGCCTTGGCGGTCCTGCGGGACACGCGATCGCTTCCGGTGAGCGTGGTCCAGCCGTCCATGTCGTCCTCGAAGTCTCCGTTCGCGACGAGGTTTCGGTCGCGTAGCTTCAGGAACGACCGGGAGACGCTGTCGGTGCGGCCGGCGCTGTCCTCCACCTCGAAGGAGAAACTCCTCGTGCCGGGGCTCATGCGGCTGATGTTCGCGTACCCGGCCAGGTAGTCGCCGGTGTAGACCCCGTGATTCTGGGATCCGCTCACGCGCAGCTGGCGGATCCCCGTGTCGTCGTCGACGACGGCCCAGAAGAGTGCCGTCATGTCCGTGGTGTTCACCGCGTAGACGTGCGCGTACACGATGCTCGGGTCCCGGGAGTCCCATGCGCCGTTTCCCACGCGAATGGCAGCGAAGGCCCGTCGGGCCGCCTTGCGCTCCATCGATTGGGCCCCGTACAGGTGCCCGGCGGCATGCACGAAGGCTCCGCGCATGCTCAGGTAGGTGGGCGTGCCCACGACGTAGTTGGCGACCGCCGTCTTCCAGATGTGAGCGGCCTTCGTGATGCCGATCCCGCCGAGCCCGCCGGGATACTCCGAGGTGTAGAGGGTGCTGTCGGGGTCGTCCGGCGCGCCCTCGGCGAGGTAGATGAACATGCGGCCGAAGGGGATCCCGGCGACGTGCTCGGGCTTGTCCTTCAGGCTGGAGGACCAGTACTTCAGCCCGGTGTGCGTGTCGCCCTCGTCGTCTTCCTCGGAGTAGCCGGCCGGGTCGCGCATGCGCGAGCGCCAGTTCGCGAAGTTGCTGAACCGCCGGATCTGGCTTCCCTTGCCCATGCCGGTACCGCGGTACATCGCCACGAGCGATCCCTGGACGTCGCCGTGCCCCTCGTTGAGCGCGGACGACTCGCCCTTCTTCGAGGCGTTCCCGACCGAGTGCCAGAACGCGTGGCCCAGCTCGTGACCGACGGTCGCCAGGGAGTAGTTGCCCGGCTTGTCCAGGGCGGAACCGTCGCCGAAGCAGATGAACCTGCTGCTGCGGTTGAAGTGGGCGTCGGTGTAGCCGTCGTCGTAGTGCACGCAGGCCCTCGTCGGAGCGCCGGTTCCGCTCGGGCCCCAGCGGCCGAGGACGTGGTCGAACATGTCCCACGTCATCTGCACGGCGTAGGCCACGTCGACGGCAGGGGTCTGCCGGCGCGCGCTGTTCAGGCTGCTGCTCTCGCTGCCGAGGATCGAGGCGTCGCCCCAGACGTCGTTCCCGTCCCCGAAGAGGTCCATGTCCCCGGCGTCGTGCGTCGCCTTGTTCTTCGCGTCCCACACGAGATTGCCGATGTCGACGATGAACTCGAGGGTCATGGGACGCTTGATGTCGTTGAGGAAGTAGCTGTTCGAGGCTTCGTGCCGGGAGGTGGAGAGGGGCACCTTGCCGCTGAAGTAGCCGTATCCGACGCCCTCGCTCTCCTCGAGCACGTCCTGCTCGGCCAACAGCTCCTCCTCGAGGAGTGCGCCGGTCGATGCGTCGAAGCGGTAGCGCACGCCGGGTGTGGTGATGGCGGTGGTGAACGCTTCGAACACGGCCTCCTCTTCCTCGTTGCCGCCGCGCGTCACGTTCTCCCTGCGTGCCAGATCCGTAGCGGCGTCGTCGAGATCCACGCCGCCCGGGGTCGTGGAGAGCGTCGCCAGGACGACGGTCTCGAGGTCGGGGATCTCCGGCTCCACGACCACCTCCCAGACGAGGTGCGCATCGACCAGTCGGCGTTCGAAGTCGTCCGTGTGGTCCACCGCGCGACTCCTGCCCGTGCGGACGAGATCCAGGGTCGGCAGGATGGCGAGCCGCGCACTCGCGAGGGGCACGACCCCGCGGCGCGATCCGTAACGCGCGAACGCGTCGGCGATCGCAGCCGACTCCGTCTGAACGGGGAGGACGTCGACGGACAGGCCGGCGACCGTGTTCTCCGACACGTCGTCCGGCACGTCGTCCGGCTCGTCGGGGTGGAGGTGACCCACCAGGCCGGCGCCGATCACGGGTACGCCGCGGTGCGTCTGCGCCATCTTCACGTGGACTCTGCCGTACTCGTCCGGATGCGCATGCGTCGGAACGACGTCGTCGTCCGCTCCGAACCCGTTCGCGGCGAGCCAGTCGCGGGCCAGCTCGAGTGCAGAGGCCTCCGCCGCCCCCCGCTCGTCGGCCGTGAGCGGCTCGGGCCGTCCCATCACGCGGGGGACGAACACCTCGGCCAGCTCGTCGGCGCGGGGCGCCTGGTTGGTGCCGGCCCGGTCGGCGAAACTCGCCGGCTCCGGCGGCACCACGAACGCGGGTTCTCCGGTGCCGGGTTCTCCGGTGCCGGGTTCCCCCGCACCGCCGCCGCATCCGGCGATGATCGCCACCACGACCGAGACGCCTACGAACTTCACGACGGAGCGCGCCATGAGCATCCCCTTTCCCGGCGCGCGTCGCCGGCCACCGGGCACACCGCGCCGCTTCGCGACAAACCCTACACCCCCACGACGGGGTGCTCTCCTGGCGGGGTCGATGGTCCCGCGACCATGGCCACGGATCGGGCGGGCTGCGCCGGCGGCGTCAGCTCAAGGGAGCGGCACCGTCACGATGCGGTGGTTGCCGAGGTCCGCGATCCAGAGGCGTCCGTCGTGCGCGAGCACGGCGGCGGGCTTCTTCAGTCGTCCCTCGCCCAGGCCGTCCTCCGTCGTGCCGCAGTACGTCGCCACCTCACCGGAGCTCGTACCCGGATCGAAGCGCAGGATGCGGTGGCCGTACATTTCCGCCACGGCGAGATGGCCGGAGGGCGTAACGGCGATCCCGTGGGGCATGGCCAGTCGCTGATCCGGGAACGGGGTGGTCAACCCGTCGTCGGGATGCCAGCGGCGGATCTTCGCCTTGCCCGCGTCCGCGATCCACAGGGCGCCTGCGGCATCGAACGCGATGTCCATCGGCCAGGCGAGCGTGCCCACGCCCGGTCCGCCGTCGGCGTCGCCCGAGTCGTCGCCGCCGGCGACGGTCGAGACCGTGCCGTCGCGGATCGCGCGGATCCTCGAGTTGCCGATGTCAGCGACGTAGAGCGCGCCGTCGGGGCCCCACGCGACGGCGTGCGGCGCGTCGAAGAGCGCCTGCTCGCACGGGCCGTCGCGCATGCCGCTCTCGTCGGGCACGCCCGCGAGCGTGCTCACGACCCATCCCGCGGCCTCGCGGACCAGGAGGCGGATCGTGCAGCCGGACGCTTCGCAGACGGCGACGGCTCCGTCGTCGCGAACGGCCACGCCGTGCGGCGAGTCGAAGCGCGCGACGTCGGCCCGGCCGTCGAGGTGGCCCTCCTTGTCCGGTCCGCCGGCGATCGTCTCGACACGGCCGTCTGCGTGCGCGACGCGGATCGCGTGGTTGTTGATGTCCGCAAAGACGACGGCGTCCGGCCCGTACGGAGCGAGCCGGGTCGGCTTTTCCATCCGGACGGCTTCGCCCCGGCCGTCGGCGAATCCGTCTTCTCCGTTCCCGGCGACCTGGGTGATGGGCAGGCCGAGCTGCTCTCCGCCCGGGCCGGGAGAGACGAAGAACACCCAGGCGAAGGCGAAATAGACGTACGTGCCCCCCGCGACGAGCAGCAGGGCGAGCACGATCAGGCTCCGCCACAGCCAACGGCGCTTCTTCTTCGGCCCAGACCTCGTCATCTCGCGTCTCCTCGCACGCTACGGCTCCTGTCTACCGCCCCGGGCCCTGAACGACGAGCGGAGCACGGAAGAAGGCCCGCCCTGCGAGTAGGGTTCCAGCCCCGGCACCGAGTCCCCGGGAGAGGAGCGCCATGGACAAGCCCGCACCTGCCGACCACCCCGTCCACGACCTGATCGGGGGGCGTTGGAGTCCGTACGCGTTCTCGAGCGAGGCGGTCGCCCGGGAGCAGGTGCTCAGCGTGCTCGAAGCGGCTCGGTGGGCGGCGTCCAGCTACAACGCCCAGCCCTGGTCGTTCCTCGTCGGCTTGAAGGGCGACGAAACCTGGCAGGGCGTCTACGACTGCCTCGTCGATGCGAACCGGGCGTGGGCGAGCGAGGTGCCCGTGCTGATGCTGAGCATGGCGCACGAGACGTTCCCCTGGAACGGGAAGCCCAACCGCCACGCGCAGTACGACACGGGACAGGCGGTCGCCGCGCTGGCGCTCCAGGCTACGGACCTGGGACTGTTCGTGCACCAGATGGCGGGATTCGACGCCGAGGCGGCGAGGACGCGCTTCGCGATTCCCCCGGGTCACACGCTCATGGCGGCCATCGCCCTCGGATCCGCCGGCGACCCGGACACCCTTTCGGTGCCGCCCGCCGCCCGCGAGCGGGCGCCCCGGGAGCGCGGTGCCGTCTCGACCTTCACGTTTGCCGGGCAGTGGGGCGAGGAAGCGCGCCTCGCGTAGCGAGGGCTACACGCCGACGAAGATCTCCACCCGCCCGTGCTGCGACGGATCGTGGATCTCGTAGTCCGCTTCGTAGCGGCGGTCGAGCGGCAGTTCCCAGATCTGCTGCCAGGCCCGGACGAGCGCCTGCGGCTGTTCGCCCTCGGCGGCCAGGTGCGCGAAGCGACCGCCCGGAACGACCAGGCGCTCGAGTCCGTCCGGAGCCTGTGCGTCGGGAGGCACGCGACAGCCGAGGAAGAACGTGTAGGGCTGCGTGTGATCGCCCTCGTAGTCGCAGTAGACGGCGACGATCGCACCGTCCAACCGGCCGGCGATCCGTTCGGGGATCCCCTCTCCGAGGAATCGCTGCCAGTGCGCGCCGAGTTTCTCGGCCTGGTCGTTGGAGGCCCGGGTCGCGATCCCGAGGAGCGTCAGGTCGTTACGGATCACGGTCTCGGCGCCCATGGGTCGGCTCCTCCGGGGCGGTAGGATAGCCGCGCCGCGCGGCTCGCGTCGGCCCCGGGTGGAGAGACTGGATGCGACACCGCGACCGACACACGGGCTTCGTGCTCGCCTTCCTGACCGTGCTCCTGCTCGCGCCCCCTGCGGCCGCCGCCGAGGAGCGGCACGAGGTGGAGGTCGTCCGCGACCTGCCCTACGTCGTGGGCGAGGACGTCTCCGACCGGCAGCGGTTGGACCTCTACGTGCCGCAGGGCGAAGGACCCTGGCCCGTCCTGCTGTGGATCCACGGCGGCGCGTGGGCGATCGGGCACCGCAAGCAGGAGGAGGCACTGGCCCGGCGGTTCGCGGAGCGCGGGATCGCCGTCGCGGCGATCGACCACCGCATGAGCAAGGCTCTCTGGATGGACGCGAAGCTCGCCGAGGGGATCGAGCACCCCGAGCACGTGCAGGACTGCGCGTCCGCCTTCGCCTGGCTGCGCGAGCAAGCCGCGGAGCGTCGTCTCGACCCCGCGCGCATGTTCGTCGGGGGCTTCTCCTCGGGAGCGCACCTGTCGGCGCTGCTCGCGACGGACCCGTCCTACCTGAAGGCGCACGGTCTCGAGGCCTCCGCGATCCGGGGCGCTCTGCCCGTCGCCGGCGCCTACGACATCCCGGCCTACTACGAGGCGCACCGCAAGGCGAACGGGGAGAAGATGGCCGAGCAGCACGTGCTCGACGTCTTCGGGCGCGGCGAGGGGGTGCTGAAGGACGCGTCTCCCGTGACGCACATGAAGAAGACGAAGGTGCCCATGCTGGTCCTCTCCGAGAAGGACACGCACGGGTACACGAAGCTCTTCGAGGACGCGGTGCAGGAGGCGGGCATCGAGCGGATCCGGTTCCTCCACCTCCTCGACCGCCGCCACGCGACCATCGGGAAGCTGATGGCGCGCGAGGAACCCGACGATGCGCGCGACGCGATGATCGCGTTCATCCGCGACCCGCAGTCCGAGCCGTCGCCGCCTGCGAGCGATGGCGACGAGTGACGCCCCTCGAGGAGGACGGCGCGTGGAAGACCGGGGACCAGATCGAAGGCTGGAGCGGCACGCTCTTCCTGGCCTACGACCACCGGGTGCGATGACGATCGAGCTGGAGGGCGAGATCCGGATGCACGCGTGGACGTGGTCGGCCGACGAGGCCTACATCACCTTCGACGGCGAGCCCTTCGGCGACGACTCCGCCGTGGCGGCCTGGGCCCTCACGGATAGCGGTACGCTCCAGACGAGCTTCCTCCTGCCGGAGACGGCCGACGACATGGAGACGTGGCTGTGGCGGAGGGCCGACTCCAGCACCCGGTGACGTCGCGCGCCACGGGACCTGGTTCCGGCCGGTTCCTTCCAGGGCCCCGGCCGTTCCCAGGGATTGGGCCCCCTCGTGTCACGTTCCCGCGCCTTCCTCCTGGTGCTGCTCGTCGTGCTCGCCGGCACGAGTGCCGACGCACGCCCCGACACGCGGCTCAGGTGGCGCGTGGAGCCGCAGGACTTCGTCCACTACCGGATCCTCGAGGAGACCGTGGACGACTCGGATGCCCGGGAGGGCTTCGCTCGTGCCCACGCCACCGACCTGGAGGGGTTCTACGGGTACGAGCTCGACGAGGCGGGACGGTCCGTCGTTCGTCCCGTCACGCAGGAGGCCTGGCTCGCCGTACCGTTCGTGTTCCGTCTCCCGGGTCCGAAGCGCAAGCGGAGGGGACGCGAGGCCCTGGACGAGGAGGTCGCCGGCACGTGGCGCCTCGGGCCGGTGAGGGCGCGCGGTCACCTGGGCGTCGAGGTCGTGGGGAAGCGCGGGGAGGCCGAGCGTGTCGTCATGAACGGTCTGGTGCTCTTCGAGCCGGACCCGGGCCCGGACCTGTCCCGGCATCCGTACGCGTATCGCAGGCTCACGCGGGGACGACTGACGTGGACCAGCATCTTCGACGTCGAGCGTGGCCTGATGACGAGAGTCGTCTACGACCTCCAGGTCCGGACCTCGCCCACCCCCCTCGCGTTGCCGCGCGGCGTCCACGACCTGCGCCCCGGAGAGCGGGCCCTCGAGGTCCACCGCGTACTGGAGCTCGACCGGCTCTACGCATACCGATTCTCCGGCTTCCAGGGCAAGGTCGACGTCGCGATCGAGCGCTGCTGCGATTGGCTGGAGGCGCTCCTGTCGGCGCACGGGTCGCCTTTCGCCTCGGTCTCGCACGGCCAGACGGCCCTGGCCCTGCTCGCGCTCGTGCGTAGCGGCCGCTCCGTCGAACGCGCCGCCCTGAAGCGGGGCTTCGCGTGGCTCCTGGAGCAGGAGCCGAAGCGGACGTACGAGGTCGGCGCCGTGCTGATGGCGCTGGAGGCGCTGGGCACGCCGCCGGAGGAGATGATGCGAGCGCGGCGCGGGGAGCTTGCTGCGCCCCTGCCGCGCACCCTCTCTCCCAAGGCCCGCGCGTACGTCCAGCGCTGTGCGGACACCCTGATCGGGAACGTCCAGGAGGCTCGGCCCGCAGGGGAGAAGGGACCGGTCACGGGCCGTGGGCGCCTTCTCCGGTGGGGGTACGCCTTCGACTACCGCTCGAACCCCGAACCCGGGCAGCCGGACCGGTGGGACAACTCGAACACCCAGTACGCCGTCCTGGGGTTGAACAGCGCCGCACGGTGCGGTGTCGAGGTTCCCCGATCCCTCTGGAGGGGCATCGCGGAGCACTACCTGGCGATGCAGGCGCCCGACGGCGAGGAGCGCAAGCGTCTGCGTCTCACGCCGCACGAGAAGCCGGGGCCGGTGAAGGGACGCCGCTACGGGGTCGATCGGGTCGATGCCGTTCGTCGCGGCTGGTCCTACGGGGAGTGCCCACGGGGCTGCCGACCTTACGGGAGCATGACCTGCGCGGGAGTCGCCTCGCTCGCCATCGCGCGCTCGCACCTGACGGGCGGGCGGCGGTCGCGACACCGCGCGAGTCTGTCCTCGCGCATCGACGTCGCGATCCGGGACGGGTGGGCGGTTCTCGAGGGGATGTGGACGGTGTTCGAGAACCCGCGGTACGAGGGTTGGTACCTCTATCACCTCTACGGACTGGAGCGGGCCGGCGTCCTGTGCGACGTCGAGCGGCTCGAGGAGCATGACTGGTACTGGGAGGGCGCGCTCCAGCTGCTCCTGAGGCAGGAGGAGGACGGCAGTTGGCCGGTGTTCTCGGCCGATCCCACGGACACGATCTGGGCGCTGCTCTTCCTGTCCCGGAGCACGACGCCGATCACGCCGCGCTGAATCGGGTAGGACCGGAGCCCGGCCTCGGGGTAGGCTGCCGCCCTGGCAGGGCGCCGGGAAGGCGTGGAGGTTCGAGATGTCGGCGGATCCCCCCGATTCGGCAAAGGCGGACGCGGGCGCGACGCGAGCGGTCCTGGCCGCCCTCGTCGGCAACTTCGGGGTCGCCATCTCGAAGTTCATCGCCTGGAGCCTCACCGGGAGCTCGGCGATGCTCGCCGAGACCCTCCACTCCGTGGCGGACACCGGCAACCAGGTCTTCCTGCTCCTCGGCCTGAAGCTCGGCCGCAAGGCGCCGGACGAGGCCCACCCGTTCGGGTACGGGCGCGAGCGCTACTTCTGGGCCTTCGTCGTCGCGCTCTCCATCTTCTCGGTGGGGGGGCTCTTCTCCGTGGTGGAGGGCATCCGGAAGATCAACCACCCGCACCCCATCGAGAACGCCCTCGCGAGCTACGTCGCGCTCGGCATCGCCGCCCTCCTCGAGGGGTACGTCCTGCGGATCGCGTACCGGGAGTTCAAGCACTGGCGGGACAAGAATCCGGGGCCCTTCTGGAACAGCCTGAGGACCTCGAAGAGCCCCACCATCCTCGTCGTGCTGTTCGAGGACTCCGCGGCCCTGCTCGGCATCCTCGTCGCCGCGGCCGGCATCACCCTGACGCTCCTGACGGACAACTCGGTCTACGACGGCATCGCGTCCCTGGTGATCGGCCTGATCCTGTTCGGGGCGGCCGCGTTCATCGGTTGGCGGACGCGGGGCCTCCTGATCGGAGAGGCGGCCACGGATGCCGATCGCGAGCGCATCCGGCAGGCCGTGACGAGCGTCCCCGAGGTGGCCGCCTTGATCGAGTGCCTGACGCTCCACCTCGGCCCCGAGGACATCCTCGTCAACCTCAACGTGAACTTCGTGGACGGCCTGACGACCGACGACCTCGAGCGGGCCGTGGACGAGATCGAGAAGCGGATCCGCAAGGCGGTTCCTACGGCGCGGCGGATCTTCATCGAGGCGGAGTCCCTGCGCGGCATCTCCTGAGGATCCACACCCGACCCGTCGGCAGGCATCGCGTACGCCTTGCTGCTCCGGATCGACGCGCGTGTCCGCGACCGGGGCCGGTGTGGCTCGACCCCTCCCGGCAAGGCGAGACGACGCCTCCTCCCGCTCACCACGTCGCCGGTCTCTACCCTCCGTCTGGGCTACCCTCCGTCCTCGGTGACCGGCAGTTTCCCCCACCCGCAAGAGGAGATGGACGATGGCAACGCCTGACGATTTCACGCCGGATGAGTGGGAGGTCCTGAGAACGACGCCGCACGCGGTGGGCATGGCTGTGGCCGTTGCCGGCGCGAGCGGTTTCACGGGCACCCTGAAGGAAGCGTGGACCTCCGCATCCTCCGTGCTCGAGGGCGTCAAGTCCGACAACGCGATCCTTCAGCGGATTGCGGACAAGGGGGAGCTGAAAGCTGCCCAGAAGGAGCTGAAGGACGTCATTCGCGAGGGTGACTTCAAGACCGTCAACCAACGCATGCAGGACCTGGCAGCCGAACGCGCCGGCAACGCAATCCGGTTGCTCCGGCAGAAGGGCACTGCGGCGGACGTCGATGCCTACAGCGCCTATCTGAGGAACGTGGGGAAGCGCGTCGCCAACGCCGCGAAGGAGGGGAGCTTCTTCGGAATTGGCGGCGAGCGCGTGAGCGAGGGCGAACAGGTCATGCTCCGGCGCCTCGAGGACGCGCTGGGTTGAGACCCGGTGCGACGGACTCTCCGGCGCAGCGCGTGATGCGAGGCGTCCACGTCGAACGGCCCGACCCCGTCGCCGGGCCGTTTCGCCGTGGGCCGGGTTCGGAGACCTGCGGAGCAACTCGGACGGCATGAGGAAGGTCGAGCGAGGCGGCATGGGACTCTGGATCATCGGTGTCGGCGCGCTTCTGATCCTGATCGGCGTCGTGGTGCGCTACGGCGGGTTCGCGTGGTTCGGTCGCCTCCCCGGCGACATCCACGTCGAGACGGGGTCGACGCGCGTGTACGTCCCGCTCGTCTCGATGATCCTCGTCTCGGTGGCCCTGACGCTCCTGCTGAACCTCGTCCTGCGCCTCCTGCGGCGCTGAGACCGGCCGAGTGGGGCTGTATGGCTCTGGGACTGCCATTGGGAAGGCGTCTCCCGTACCCTGTGTCGCTCGCCCCCGCACCCAGGAGGTTCCCATGGCACGTTGGATCGCCGTACTGGCTCTCGCAACCCTCTGCGCCGGCGGGTTCGCCCGCGCGGACGACGAGGAGGCCCTGAAGGTCCTGACCATCGGGGACGTGGCACCCGACATCGACATCGCC
>JAUXCH010000328.1 GCA_030618975.1 Planctomycetia bacterium | reverse complement strand
GCGGCGACTCCGATGCTGTTCGCAATCTGGTCGTTCCAGTCGAAGGTCCGGCCCTGCAAGGGCTGGATGATCTCGATCCCCACGCCCAGCAGGAGGAGACCGACGAGACCGGGCACGTAGAGCCTCGCCGGCAACCCGACGACGAAGAGGAAGGCGAGCGTAAGGTATCCGCCGAAGTGGAGCAGCTTGTCGACCTCGACGTGGCGTCCCTGGGCGCTCTCCAGGCTCGCCACGACCACCATCACCACCCCCGCCAGGCCCAGGGTGATCACGACGGCTCGCGTGCGCGGCGGGATGTCGAGCAGGGGACCGATCAACGGAGCGCGGGAGCTGTCCGGGTTCGTGGGCATGCGGGCTGGAGCCTCAGGGCAGGATGATGGTCGGGCCGTCGTCGCTCTTCGGCGGCTCGGCGTCGTCCTCGTCGGACTTCGGCGGCTCGGCCGCCTCGGAGCCTTGCTCCTTCAGCTCCTTGACACGCTCCACGAAGAACATGCGGAGCTGCGTCAGGAGCAGGGACAGGGTCCGGGTCTCCTGCTCGTCGAGGTTGCCCATGGTCTTTTCCGCGAGCATGGTCAGCATGTCGATGCCCTGCCTCGCGGCGCCGAGCTCGACGCGGGTCTGCTGGTCGACCGGGTCCGGGATGAGGCCCAACGCCATGTGCACCTGCGCGGCCAGGCTGCCGCAGAGGATCTGGAAGGTGGTGGGCGCCCCGGCCTCCGGGCCGGAAGCGCTCTCCCCCTGCGTCTCGGTGGAATCGGTCACGATGCGCTCCCGGAAGCTTCCTGGCCGATGCTCTCCTCGCTCGCGGGCGGCACGGTCTGCTCCTTGTGGAGGAGCGCCGCCGCGACGAGCTCGCGGAAGAGCGGGTGCGGCCGGGTGGGCTTGCTCTTGAACTC
The DNA here is from genome assembly GCA_030618975.1 of Planctomycetia bacterium. Classification (GTDB taxonomy): domain Bacteria; phylum Planctomycetota; class PLA2; order PLA2; family JAEUHO01; genus JAUXCH01. The sequence goes on along the minus strand of JAUXCH010000328.1, from coordinate 5,193 downwards.
GGGGTGGTACTGGACCGCCACGAAGAACGGGTGGTCGTGGAGCTCGACGATCTCCACCAGGTCGCGCTCGGGGTTCACGCCGCCGACGAACAGGCCCGCGGCCTCGAGCCTCTCCCGGTACGCGTTGTTGAACTCGTAGCGGTGGCGGTGGCGCTCGTGGACGATCTCGTCGTCGTAGAAGGCCCGGGCCCGGGAGCCGGCGCGCAGTGCGCACCGGTAGGCGCCGAGGCGCATCGTCCCGCCCTTCCCGAGGCCCTTCTGGTCGCTCATCAGGTCGATGACCGGGTGCGGCGTGTCGGAGGCGAACTCGGTGGAGTGGGCGCCCTCGAGCCCGACGACGTTGCGCGCGAACTCGATCACGGCGCAGTGCATCCCCAGGCAGAGTCCCAGGTACGGCACGCCGTTCTCGCGGGCCCAGCGAACCGTCTCGATCTTGCCCTCGATGCCGCGCTCGCCGAATCCGCCGGGCACCACGATGCCGTGGACCCCGCCGAGGATCTCGTTGATCCGGTCCGGGGTGATGTCGTCGGAGAGGACGCGGCGGACCCGCACCTTGGCCTCGGCCGCGAAGCCGCCGTGGGCCAGGGCCTCGTAGACGCTCTTGTAGGCGTCGGTCAGCTCGATGTACTTGCCGACCAGCGCGATCTCGATCTGGCGGCGGGGGTTGCGGATGCGTTGGAGCAGCTCGTGGTAGGGGTCGAGCTGGAGGTCCGTGTCGGGGAGGCCGAGGCGCTCCATGATGAGCTTGTCGAGCCGCTGTTCCACGAGCATCTGCGGCACCTCGTAGATGCTCGTGGCGACGTCCTGCTCCTCCACCACGGCCTCGGGCGAGACACTGCAGAAGAGGGAGAGCTTCGCCTTCACCTCGTCGCTCAGGGGCCGTTCCGTGCGGCAGACCAGGATGTCGGGCGAGATGCCGATCTCGCGCAGGCGGCCCACCGAGTGCTGGCTGGGCTTCGTCTTCAGCTCGCCGCTGTGGCGGAGGTACGGAATGTAGGTGAGGTGGCAGACGATGGCGTTCTTGGGGCCCGCCTCCTGCACGAACTGGCGGATGGCCTCGAGGAAGTGCAGGCCCTCGATGTCGCCGACCGTGCCGCCCAGCTCGCAGATCAGGATCTCGGCGTCGCCCGCGCCCCGGCGGATCGCCTCCTTGATCTCGTTCGTCACGTGCGGGACGACCTGGACCGTCTTGCCGAGATAGTCGCCGCGACGCTCCTTGGCGATGACCGTGGAGTAGATCTTCCCCGTCGTGTAGTTGCTGTCCTTGGTGAGGACCGCGTCGGTGAAGCGCTCGTAGTGGCCCAGGTCGAGGTCGGTCTCGGCCCCGTCCTCGGTGACGTACACCTCGCCGTGCTGGAAGGGCGACATGGTCCCGGGGTCGACGTTGATGTACGGGTCCAGCTTCTGGTGCTGGATCTTGAAGCCGTGGCCCTCCAGCAGCATGCCGATGGCCGCGCTCGTGAGGCCCTTGCCCAGGCTCGAGACCACACCGCCGGTCACGAAGATGTACTTCGTCACTCCGTCGTCCTCCCGGAAACCCCCACTTTAGCCCGGATCATTCGTGAAGGGGTGCAACGGATCACGAGGTGTGCGACGCTGGCGCCCGCTTCTCGGCGTTTGGGGCCCGTTCCAGCTCGGCAGGCTGGTCATGGGCGTGCAGACGCCCCGAGGTCGAGGCGCGACGAGGAGGCGATGCCGCTGTGCATCGCTGACGAAGAGCAGCGAGGAGATCGGGGATGACTGCGCGTTCATGACCGCGCCCCTTCACGAAGGGTTCGGGCTGACAGCCCACGCAAGCCGTTTGCCGAGTACCGCCCGGGGTCCTGACCACCCGGGGCGATCCTCCCTCGCGGGGGGGACGCTCGGAGCCGGAGGGATTCACGCCCTCTCAGTCCCCGCGGCCGATCTCGCGGAGGAAGGCCTCGTAGTCCTCGGGGGTGTCGATCCCGAAGGCGGGGCGACGGGCCACCAGGACGCGGATGCGCCAGCCGTCCTCGACGGCGCGCAGCTGCTCGAGTCGCTCCGCCCGCTCCCGCGGGCTGGGGGGCAAGGCGGCAAAGGCCAGCAGGCGGTCGCGTCGCCAGGCGTAGATCCCCAGGTGGTGGAGGACCTCCGCCCCGGCCGGCACCGCTCCCCTCGCCACCTCCCGCCGGAAGTCGAGGGCGAAGCCGTCCGGGCCCACGATCGCCTTGACGGCGTTCGGATCCGTGAGCGCGCGCTCGTCCGTGCACGGGTGCCCGAGCGTGGCGAGGTCGGTGTCCTCGTCGGCCGCCGCCTCGGCGAGGAGGCCGAGGTCGCCGGGGTCGACCAGCGGCTCGTCGGCCTGGAGGTTCACGAAGACGTCGGCCTCGACGACTCCCGCGGCCTCCGCGCACCGGTCCGTGCCGGAGGGGTGATCGGGACTCGTGCCGAGCACCTCGCCGCCGAAGGAGCGAACGGCCGCCTCCACGCGGTCGTCGTCGGTGAGGACCACGACGCGCGGGTTCCCGGGAGCCTCGAGCGCGCGCTCCACCACGTGCTGCACGAGGAACTTCCCCGACCGGTCGAGGAGCACCTTGCCCGGGAGCCGGGTGCTCCCGTGGCGCGCGGGGATCAGGACGGCGTAGCGGACACCGCTCACCGTGAGAGCGGAGTGCGCCGGGCGCCGACGACGCTCAGCGTCGGGATCCGGTTGCGCAGCACCAGGATCGCCTGCTTCACCTGCGAGTACATCGCCGGGATCTGCTTCGTGGACGGGTTGAGCCCCTGCCCCCGCATCGAGAGCAGCGAGACGCTCTGGCCGCCGCGCTCGACGGTGATGCGCCCCCGGGCGTCGTCGTTGGAGAAATGGCACTCGATCCCGCTGGTCGGCCGGGTGAGGCGAAAGAAGCCCTTCTGCTCCAGGCCCTTGACGAACATGTCCATCTCCTCGTCGGAGATGGCGCCGACTGCGACGCCCTTGTTCTCGCGCATGGAACGGCCGATGCGATTCGCCGCCGCCTCGGGGTGGCTCGTGTTGACGAGCACGATCTTCTGCGTCATGAGCGCGCCCCGCGTCGGCTTGCGGCCGAAGCGGGGATTGGCGAAGCGGTCTCGCTCGACGGCGAGGGCCTCCCACGTGATGCGCGTGTGCGGGCCCCCCGTCGCCTGGGCCGGGGCCGGGGCCTGGGCCCGCGCCGGCTCCGGACGCTCCCTCACGCGCCCCGTCGCATCCCGGCGCGGCTCCGGCTGCGCGGGCTCACAAACGGCCTCGCGCTCCCACGCCGGGCGCTCGTCGCCCCCGCCCAGGGGCGCGAACGCGGCGGCCGAAGAGGCGGCACTCCCTCCGCCGGGCGCCCCTCCCCGGGCGCCCGAGCCGGAACTGCACGCGGTCAGCGTCCAAAGCGCGAGCAGGACGGGCAGCAGGCCCGCAATGCGACGAATCCGTGACCACCCCATGGGATGCCCTCAGCATGGTGTTGTCGGGCAACCGTGCCCTCCCCCCTTGGCGTGGTCAAGGCCCTCTCGCGGCTTTCCCACGCGAAACAAACCGTCCCGCCGTTCCTCCCCCTGGAGCCGTGACGCCATCGTGACGCGTACCGCCCACCCCCTCCGCTGGCTTTCGATCGTCCTCGTCCTCTCCGCGCTGTCTCCGACGGCGCTCCGCGCGGAGGAGCCGCCCACGCAACCGCCGGCCGACTGGGTCGCGCGCGTGGGCGATCGCTACCTCACGAAGGAGCGGCTCGCGCGCGCCGTCGTGTGGCGCGTCATGCAGGACCTCACCGAGCCCGGAAGCGGCGCCACCACCGTGCTCAAGCAGATGGTGCAGGCGCGCGTGGTCGCGCAGGAGGCGGAACGGCTCGGACTCCGGGTCACCGACGCAGAGCTCCAGGCCCGGTACCAGCAGCTCGACACCCGCATCCGGAGGATGACCAACGGCGCGAAGAACCTCGAGTCGGTCATCACGCGCGACCAGGGACTCACGGTCCCGGAGTTCCGGGAAAATCTCCGCCACGAGATGCTGAAGGAGAAGGTGTCCAGCCACCAGGAGTACCTGGGTCCCCTCCCGAAGGACGACAAGGCCAAGATCGCGCAGATCGAGGTCGTGATCGGCGAACTGCTGAAGAAGGCGACGGTGGACTACGGCATCAAGTGCGCGATGCAGCAGAAGCGAAGCGACCTGGGAGAGGGCGTCATCGCGCTGGTGAACGGCCGGCCGATCCTGCACCTGGAGTTCGGCCGGGAGCTCCTCCTCCGCCTCCCCGGCAGCCGGATCAAGCAGGTCATCCAGGAGGAGTGCCGCGCGGTCCTCACCGCCGCGTGGGCGCTGACGCCCGAGCAGATGGAGGCCCTGCTCGCCGTCGAGAAGGAGCGGTGGCTCATACGCCGCGAGATGACGACCCAGGAGGCGCTGCACACCGTGTCCTACGAGGACTACGTGAAGATGCAGTACAAGATCGACCTGGAGGGACTCAAGCGCGACCGGTACTTCCGCGGCCTCTACGGCCTGGTCGAGGCCTTCCGGAAGAAGGTCACGGGCGCCGAGGTCCAGAAGGACTACGACGAACAGAAGGACACGATGTACGGGGACCGCTTCCTCGTCACCGACGTCCAGATCGCCTTCGCCCCGCGCGACGACCTGCTGGGGCCGAGCGGCGGCCGGACCCGCAAGGAGGCGCTCAAGCTCGCCAACTCCATCCTGCGCCGCGCGTCCTCGGGCATCGACTTCGACGACGTCACGCGCGAGGTGAACGAGAAGCGCGACGGGACCTTCTTCAGCCGGCGGCTACGTGTCCGCAACACGGGCAACGGGCGACACCTCTACGAGCAGGCGAAGCTCCTCCCGGACGGACAGGTGTCCCGGCCCTTCGAGACGCTCGCCGAGGTCCACGTCATCCGCCGCGAGCGGTGGATCCCCGCGCCCCCCTTCGAGGACGTCCAGGACCTCATCCGCCAGCGCCTCGCGTTCCTGATGGCCCACGACTACCTCGAGGAGCAGATGACGGACCCGAAGATGGTCGAGATCCGCTGGAGCCCGAACTAGCCGCCGGAAGGGCGGAAGGGGTCAGGTGATATTCCGCGCCTTTCGAGGGGCCCGTCGCTTCGCGGGCCCTGCGCAGACACCCCGCAGCCCTCACGGGCCGGACGAGCCGGGAAGCGGGAGGAAGAGCCGGAGGCGCCGCCGGTGCTGCGCGCGGGGACCGGACCCTGGGAGCCCCCGCGTGCCGCCCTTCG
>JAUXCH010000410.1 GCA_030618975.1 Planctomycetia bacterium | reverse complement strand
GAGCGAGGCGGCACTCCGGGCCCCCGCCGCGATCCTCGACCTCGTCGCCGTGGGACTCGCGTGGCTGCTCGGCCTGCGCGTCCTCGTGCCGGAGCTCGCCCCGCGCCGCGGGGGGTTCTCCCGCGCCGACGACGGCGGCGAGGGCCGGCGGATCGCCGTGTGGTTCGCCGGCTTCGTCGCCGTGGCGGCCTACTTCCTGGAATACGCCCAGGAAGCGCGCATGTATCCCGCACTGCTCGTGGTGAGCCTGGGGCTCAGCCTCCTGTACCTGCGCTGGCTCGACCGAAACGACCGGCTCTCGCTCGTGCTCTACGCCCTCGTCGGCACCCTCGGCCTCTATACCCACTACTTCGCCGTCTGGCCGCTCGTCGCCCACGCCGCGCACGCGATCTGGCTCGCACGGCAGACCCGGAAGCGTGCCGACGCCGTCGACGCGCGTCCCTTCCTCGCCGCCGTCGCCGCCGCGGGACTCCTCTTCCTGCCGTGGTTCGTCTACTGCGCGACGCACTACGCGGGCCTCGCGAAGCTGGTGATGAACCCCGTCGCCGTCCTGCTCCACGCCGTGTGGCGCATGGGCGCCGGACCGGCGCTGGTCGTGCAGGACGGCCTCCGCGTCCAGGAGGGAGCCGCCGCCGTGCTCGCCGAGGAGTGGCCGGTGATCCTCGTCACCGCCGTGCTCTGGTTCGTCCCCCTCGCCCTCGGGTTCTTCGCGCTCCGGAAGCGGCCGGGTCTCCGATCCTTCGCCTTGGCCAACCTGCTCGTTCCGGTCGGGATCCTGCTCGCCGTCTACGCCTGGTTTCCGCTCATCCAGGAGCGCTACCTCGTCTTCCTCTCGCCCTGGGTCTTCCTCCTGGTCGTGCTCGGGGCCTCTTCCGCGAAGGGCATCCTCCGTCCGGTCCTGCTCGGCGGCCTCGTCCTCGTCATCGGCGCCGGAACCGCGCTGTACACGGCGGCCAGCGGCGTCCTCGTTCCGGACGGCCGGACCCGTCAGCTCGACGATCGCCCGGTGCCGGAGCGGTTCGTGCTCGATCCCGAGTCCCCGCTGGTCCGGCTCGGCCACGGACACGCCTACGCGCGCGAACCGTGGCGGGACGTGTACGACTTCGTGCAGCGGTTCGCGCAGCCCGGCGACGTCGTGGCGCTTCACCCCGGGTACGTGCACACCGTCTGGGACTACTACGCGTCGCGCGGTGCCGAGATCGAAGGGAACGCCCTGCTCGACACCGTCCGGCTGCCCCGCCTCGAGGAGAGCCCGGAGGAGATCGCCCGGCGCTTCGGGGAACGCCTGGGCAAGGCACGCCGCGTGTTCCTCGTCCTCTCCCGGCACGAGACCGAGGACCGCGACCACTACTACCCGTTGCTACGCGACCTCCTGGTGCGCCTCTGGGGTGTACCCCACCGCTTCACGGTCCTCCCGCCCATCGAGTTCCAGGCCTCCTGGGGCATCCGCGTGGCCGTGTTCACGCGGTCCTGACCCTGCCGGGCGAGGCCCACGACGCACACGCACCGGCTCCGCGCCGCGACGCTATCCGTCGCGCAGGTCCGGCACGAGCACGATGAGCATCTTCTCCGTAAGCTCGAGCCGCCGGAACGCCTTGAAGTGCCTGGTGTTGACCTTCAGGCGATCCGCGAGAAGGACGCCAAGCCCCTCTTCCTCGACCTCCCTCATCGCGCGTTCGTACGCCGGCTTCACCTCTTCCATCCACTTCTTGACCTCGGCCACGAAGACCTTCGCCTGCGCGACCGTCTCCTCGTGTCCCTCCACCTGCGCGAGCCCCAGCTCGATCCGGATGACGCGCGCGGTCATGTCGTTGCGGTCTTCCGCCCACGTCTTGACCAGTGCCTTGCTGGCCGCGATCTCGTCGCGGTCCTGAGGACCGCGGGCGGGCTCGCGGCGAGCCGGCAACGGTTCCGCACGCGGGGGCGGCCGGGGGCGCGTAGGCTGTCGGGTAGACGGCCCGGGCGCGGGCTTCTCGGGCGTCTCCGGCTCGGGTTCCTCCTCGCCGGGCCACGCTCCGTCCACCGTCTTGTCGTACACGTACCAGTCCGGATCCTCTCCGGCCTCCCGGGCCCGGACCCAGTGCTGGGGACGCGCAACCGACTCCTTGTTCTTCTTCACGTGGACGATGCCGTGTGCCCCGTCCACGAGCTCGACCGCCTTGATGGAGCACCGCTTCACGATGTCGGGGAACGGCCGGCCGCGCCGGGCCAGTGCCAGCTCCTCGGCGAGGATCTCCAGGACGCCCTCCTGCAGACGGAACGTCGGAGTCCGCATCTCGTACTCGCAGTACAGGAACTCCTTCTCGTCGACGTAGATCTTCGTGGCGCCGCACTTCGGGCACGCCACGAGCGGCCCGGACCGGCCGCCCCCCCAGCGCACCTTGCCCGTGCCCTTGCACTCCCGGCACGGCGTCGCCACGCGCTTCCGGTGGCTCCACCAGCTCTTGGCCCGTGCCTTGAGCTTCTTGGTCAGCTGCTTCACCTCGGCGGGCGGCAGGCCTTCCTCCGGCTTCTCTTCCTCGGCCAGGGCGTCCAGGCCCGAGGTGAAGCACAGGAAGATGCCCGCGAGCGTCCCGACACCCACACCGCGGAGAAGCATCGAGCCCCCTCTCGAACGACGATCGACCGTTCGGCTCATTTCATACGCAGCCCATCACAGAAGCAAGCCGCCCGTGGCGGCGCCCCGCAAGTGCGGCGTCTCTCCCCCTCGTACGGTGCCAGGCACCATGCAAGGGACAACGCGCACGCACACGTACGGTGCCAGGCACCCTGCAAGGGACAACGCGTACCTGTAGGTCGCTTCGGCGACGGGTTCGGGGTCGAGGCGCCGGGCCACGATGCCACCGGAGGCCGGCACGGGCGGGCCGCCGAGCGAGGGGAGGTCGGGTAGGGGTGACCCACGAGGCTTGAAATCAGCGCGGGACGGCTGGCCGTGTTCATGCGGTCCCGACCCTGCATCCGTTCGAACTCGCGCCGAACGAGATCCTCGCACGGGTCCATCTCCAGGATCGTCGAGAGCCGTGGTGGACGGCTCGGGGCCTGTCGTCACGTCGACGCAGCTTCGTCACCGAACCGGGTACCCTGGGGACGTGACGCCTGAAGCCAACCACGTACTCGAGAAGGTCCGGGATCTCATCGACGAGGTGCGGCCGACGTGCCTGTGGTACTTGAGAGAGGACTACTACCCCGAGACGGTCGCTCAGGCACTCAGGGTCCTCGACGCGGTCGAGCGCCATGGGGATCTCTCCGCGTTCCGCCGGGCCGCCGAGCTGAGGATATGGCTCTCACACCCTTCCAGCGCACAGTCTGCCGACTCCTAGCGCAGCAGAGGATCGCGAGCGGCGATAGCTACGACGCAGGCGGTGCTGCGTTGGGCGAAGCGACGTCCTCGACGCGCGTGTCCCAGGACATCGACCTCTTCCACGACACGCAAGAAGCCGTGCACGTCAGTTGGGAAGCCGACCGTGCCGTCCTCGTGGACGCCGGCTTCGTGGTGCGGCCGATTCGGGAGCGTCCCTCGTTCGTGGAATCGGTGGTCGAGAGAGGGGGGGAGGAGGTGCTCGTCCAGTGGACGGCAGACAGCGCCTACCGGTTCTTCCCGCTGGTCGAGCATGCCGACTTCGGCCTGACGCTGCATCCGTTCGATCTCGCGACGAACAAGGTCCTCGCGCTGGTCGGGCGACTCGAGGCGCGGGACTGGACCGATGTCATCGAGGCGCACGAGCAGATTCAGCCGCTCGGCTACCTCGCGTGGGCGTCCTGTGGGAAGGACCCCGGATTCAGCCCTGCATCCATCCTCGAACACGCCGGCCGAACGGCCCGCTACTCGAACGAGGAGATCGACGCGCTCGCCTTCGAGGGGACCCGGCCTTCCGCGGGCGAACTCTCGCGAACCTGGCGTGCCATGCTCGAGGAGGCTCGGGAACTGATCGCGGCCCTCCCCCCGGAGCGCGCCGGCTGCTGCGTTCTGGGCCCTGACGGGGGCCTGTTCCGCGGGGACCCGACCCGGCTCGCGCCGCTCCTCCTCGCCGGCGACATCGGCTTTCGCACGGGCAGCCTGCGCGGTGTGCTGCCCACCGTCATGGAGGCTTGAGCAAGGGGAGGGCGTTCCCCCTTGTACGGTGCCAGGCACCATGCGAGGGACAACGCGCATGCGTCACCTTCGAGAGGAACGTCGTGGCTCGCAGCTCCGCCATCGGACGCACGTAGGACGGCCTGGCGTGCCGTGCCGCGTCCGTCACGTCGCAGGGCTCGTGTCCGATGACGCCGTGCCAAGAGAGAGAACCGCTCAGTCGCACCAAGGCAGCCAGCAGTCGCCGTGGCCGCCGACCGTGAAGATGACCCAGGCGACCCAGATCGGGGCCGTGACCAGGTCCACCAGGAAGGTGAACGGCGACGCCAGGACAGCGAGGTAGGGCGCGATCCGGGACCAGTCGATGGGCTCCGGCAGGTACACGACGGACTTGCATCGCGCGGAGTCCACCCACACCGTGCGGGTGGTGTTGCCGCGCTTGTCGCTCCCGCTCATGTAGTAGACGTCGACCTGGCCGGGCTGTGGGTCGACGCCCAGGCGGCTCACCACCTGGTAGGCAGAGGAGGGCAACTCGCCCGCCAGCGGGCCCACACGGCGTCCGCGCGCCTTGGTCCACTCCGGATGGACCATCAGCGGCGCGGTCACGTGCCAGGTGCGGCCGTCCTCGTAGCGCACCGCGAGGTGCAGCACGAAGTCCTCGGAAAGGGAGGCGCCCACGAGCCCTTGCGGCTGGTCGGCCACCGACCCCCAGAGCCGGTTCGTGAGGCAGCAACCGTCCGCGAACAGCAGGCAGAAGGAGCAGACGAGCAACGCCAGTCCCAGCACCAGGGCACGTCGCGTCGTCACGAGGATTCCGTTCCCAGGGAGAGTTGGCACATGAAGGCGTTCGGGATCCTACGCCTCTCGGTGCTCGCACGCCACGGGGCCGCACCCGTCGCGGCCCTGGATGGACCCGCAAGGAGAGGAGGAAGCGCCCGGTCGCTGAAGGGGGTCGGGGCGGAGCTCGCCAGGGGCGTGGAGGGCGGACGGCGACCCATCGCCGGTGCGGATACAAAGTTATCAGCGGTTTGCCTGCAGCGAGAGCGTCACTCCCTGTTCTTCGGGCTTTGCGGGGCGGCGACCGGTCGCCGTTTTGGTCGGAACTCGGCATTTTC
>JAUXCH010000287.1 GCA_030618975.1 Planctomycetia bacterium | reverse complement strand
CTGTTTTTCGAAATGCTATTATTGGAGATTAGAGGCGAGACGATTTCATATTCCTCTAAGTGTAAAAAGGTACAGGACCACCTGGTCGAGAGTTGCGTTCTCCCAGGTCAGGTCCTCGACGCGCTGGGTGTCGAGCGTGGTCAGGATGCCGGCCATGCCGGAGAGGGCGGCCTCGTCGTCGTCCTCGTTCTCGTCCTCCCCCTGTGGATCGCCCGCCGCGCGCCGCCGGGTCACGGCGATTCCGTCGAGCCAGTCTTCGGGGAACTCGACCGTCGCCACCGTGCTCGATCTCGTCACGGAGCCGTGGGGCCTCCTCTGGGACGTGACCGACGCGTGCGTCGTCGTCGGCACGCCGGAGGAGGTTCAGGATCCCATCGGCACCCGGTACTTCGACATGCAGGACGTCGTCGGTGGCGTGCGATTTGGAGATCCCGAGGACACGACGGCTTCGGTGCCCCTCATGAAGCCCGAGACCTTGATTCCGTGGATCCGGGAGCGCGTGGCCGAACGCGCGTTCTCTCCGCGCTGGACCCGGATCGAGATCCGGAACGGCATCGTGATCGTGAGACACCGTACGTCGGTCCTCGACTCGATCGGCCGGCTGCTGGAAGACCTCCGGAAGTCCCTCCGCCATCCCACCGTCAGCGGTGCACCGCCCCGGCCGGATCCGTCCTGGAAGTAGGTCCGTCCTGCAGTGCCCCGTACCGCAGGGCCGCGCGGCCCGGGCTAGCCGTCCAGCTTCTTCCGCAGCAGATTCCGCCGACCGTTCCATCCGCGCATGCGGCGGGAAAACGTCCCGGATGTGCCGAAGTCCTGCCAGTCGGCGCGCCCTGCCTCGCGGCGGAATCCTTGGGCGGCACGCAGGATCTTCTTGCAGCTCTTCTTGAGCCCGGGGTCGACGAGTCGATCGATGCGAACGCTGATTCGATCTTCCTCGCGCCTGGCGAGTTCCACGACGACTCCCTGGAAGGCCTCGAGGAGAGCCAGGATGCGCTCCCGCCGGTCGGCCCAGTCATCCATCACCTTCTTGGCCGTACTGGCGTAGGCCTCCATGGCCGCGTCACGCGCAGTCTGCTCGGCCTTCTTTGCGGCGGCCTTCTGCTTGGCGTTGTTCGCCTTCTTCCCGACGGGCGCGTTCTTCCCTCTCACGGCCCCGAAGCGGATCTTCTGCGTCCACCGGAGCCGGATGGAGTAGTACTGCCGCAGGCAGCCGACGAGCTCCGCGTACAGGGGAGTGGAGACGTACTTGACGATGCGATTCCAGGAGGAGGGCAACACGTAGTCCGGCACTTCGTCGTCTCCGTACTCCCAACGGCTGTCCTTCAGGAAGTCCTTCAAGCGCCGAACCATGTTCGCCTTCCTGGGCTTCAGGATGATGCGCCAGGCGTCGTGGATGGCTCGCTGCTTGCTGTCCCTCCCCGGAGCGCTCGTGAGATCGCGAAGCTCCTCGAGCAGCCCGTCGAGGATCTCGATCGGATGCTTGGGCTTCGGCTGGGACTTCTTCTTCTTCTTCTTGGCTGTCATTGCCTCCCCCGGTCAGGACCACATGACGCGCCGGATCGTAGCGACTCGATCCCCCCGAATCAAGCGTACCGGCCGCACGTCCGGATGGCGGTTTCTCGTGGACTTTGGGCAGTCATCGTCCCGGGCGTCTTGACGGTGCTTGCGCAGACAGAGACCCTGAACGGCTGTGCCGCCGAACCATCTCCGCCCATGTGTGTGGGCGCACGCTTCTTCCGCGGTTCGTTTCTCCCGCAGCTCGAGTGGGTCGATCGGGGATGCGAAACGTCCAGAGTCTGGGGCTACGGTGCATCCCGCGCTGCCGTTGGAGAGGGCGACCGCTGCTTGGCGACGCCCCGACCTCGACTTCTGAGATCCGACACCCCGGACCTGGAGACCGCCACATTCTTGCGTTTCTGAAAGCCGCTAACACACATGGAGGGTGCAGGACCCCACCCGCCCGACGCCGCGCTCACGGGCGCTCCTACGGCGTCAGCGGGGGCGGTGCGCGGGCGCGGGTGACGGAGTCCCGTTCTGGCGGAGTGTTGATCTTGACGCCTGCCTATCTGTCGTTCTCGGAACCCGACCGCCGCACCGTGTACACCGTGTAGGTGCCCGACCGGACGTTCGTCTCTGGCCAGCCCGTCATGCTGAGCTTGACCGTCACAGGGCCGACTCCGATCTCGCCTTCGACACGCACGGTGTCGTAGAACCGCGAGCTTCAACATCGTTGCTTCAAGAGAAGGGATACTGTCACCGGCCCGTCCTTCTCTGTCGGGCCGGGGAAGGTCACGATCGCTTCCGGCTTGGCCTCGGCAGGTACCGCCTTGTACTCGAGGTTCGCGAACGTGCCTGCGCCCAGTCCGGGGCATCCGACGCCCGCCGCAATGCGGTAGGTGCGCGACTTCTCCCTCACCACGGCAAGCTGCGTCTCGATCCCCACGCAGAGCGGTCCATCGAAGTGAACGACGGGCGCTCCCGCGGGCGACTGGGCGAACCAAAGCGAGCCCTCGTGATCTCCCCAGGCTCGCCACTGCCGGTCGCCGTGGTCCTTCACCTCGATCCAGGCGCGGTCGTTGCTCCAGAACATGCAAGTCACCGAGTAGCTGACGTCGCCGAACTTCAGGACGACGGCGTCGAAGGTAAGGCAGTCGTCCCCCTGGGAGCCCGCGAGAAATGCCTCCTCCGCTAGATCGCCGTCGCCGTCACGGTCGAAGGCAAGCGTCGAGCCGCTGCGAACGATCCAGCGGTTCTCCGCGCCTGTGGGACCGAACGCCACCTGGCAGTAGGTCGGCTGGTGGATCCCGTAGTCAGGTTCCTTCGTCGGGGGCGAGAGACGCTTCAAGACGACCGTACCCCGGAACAGGTCCTGCAAGATCGCTTCGACCTCTTCGGGGGGTTGGCCCGTGCTCGTGACGTACTCTACCGCGTCTTCCGGTTGCTGATCCCCACCACACCCCGCCACGCCGAGCAGCCCGAGCAGGAGAACGGCAGCGGCAATGCGGGTCACGCTGGAGTCCTCCGGGGTCGGACGGGCGGGACGATCAGTACCATCTTGCACCCGTTGCGCGGCGGCGACAACGGCGACGGCAACGCCGACCCCAGTCCCGCCCTCCCCGCCCCTCGCCGGGGCCTCCGGGGGAGCGGTGAGGACCGGCACGACCGGCAGACGCGGTGCGGGCTGCGCCGGTAGCTACCCGGTCTTCCGCTCCTTCAGCACGAGCACGGCGGCGACGGTGAGGGCGAGGGCGGCGACGACGAGGCAGCGGAGACAGACGGAATCCACCGAGGTGGCAGCGGTCAGGGGTCTGGTGCGGACCTGCACCCACTCAGCAGCACGAGGCCCCGTTCCAGGCTGCAACTCGATGTTGTGCCTGTCGAAGTCTGGCACCCTCTGTCCCGTGTCCATCCAGCGCAGTTCGCGGACCGGCTCATAGCTCAAGATGACTCGGGGTGCACCAACCCAGCGCAGCTTGACGGGGTCGGTACCGATGCGCCAGGGCGGAAACAGCGCCAGCCCCGCGATGAGGAGAGCCCCGACGACGACGGCGACCTTCTGCTTGCGGTTCATGCTTTCCCCTCCCCCAAACCCGAGGGATCACCAAGCAGGCGTACGAGTGCCGCCGTGGCGAGGATCAGGGCGACGGCGGGGCCGAGAATCAGGAGGTGGTTCGTGTGTGTTTCCACGCCCGCCTCCGTGATCTCAACATCAGTCGCCCAGTCCCGGCTCAACGTGAGCCACCCGAAGGTGAGGAGCGAGCCGACCGACAGCGCGAATCGTTGCCTGGGGTTCATGGGGACCCCCGCTCCCGGCATCGTCGCACCGGGCCGCGAGCGGGTCCAGGGGGAGGTGACGAGCGCGTCGGCTCAGCGCTCGTACGCCTCCTGCCCCCAACGGCGGACAACGGGCTGCGTAGTATGCTCAGGTCGCTTGACCTGGGAGGGCTCATGCAAACTCGCCATGTGGCGCTGGTCATTCGCGGAAGCAGGTAGGAGGTATTCGTGCGTGGCATTCTCCTGGGGATGTTGGTGCTGCTTCTGGCTTTCGCTGTGTGGGCCGTGTGGAGGCCTGACGAGCGGGGCCGTCCCGTTGACGATTCACAGCGAAGCAAGCAGTCGGCCGAGGACAGCCCGTCATCGGCGACACTCAAAGGGGCCGAGGTAGCGCCTTGTCAGGCGGAGACGGCTACAGCCGACGAGTCACGAGCACCCGCACCAAGGGGCGAACTCGTTGTCGCCACGGGCCGTGTAGTCGATGAGGAACGTCGGCCCGTGCCGGGGGCCGACATCGTGCTCTTCTTCGATGGCGTGGAGACGGCACGCACGCGTTCGGACGCGATGGGCTCGATGTCGATTCCGCTCGGCGTTCGACCCCGCGTGCATTCACGCGTGGGGGAGCTGAGGGTACGAGCCGGTACGAGAGGCTCAGACCGGACCGTGTGGCTGATTCCCGACGGGCATCTGCACTACCCGCTCGGCTCCATGGTGATCGCTCCCCTGAGGGAACTCACGGTTCGCGCACTGCGGCACGGTGCTCCTGTGCCGAACGCCGAGGTCGTGCTGCGGCAGATGGAGTACGGCGACCCGCGCCTCGTCCTCGCTTCCGGACGAACGGGCCGCGAAGGGACGATCCGCTTTGATGGGCTCGCGGCCTCGAAGGTGGGCGTGTTCGCCGTCGCGGACGGGACCGGTCGGGCCTTCGAGCAACTGGTGCTGCCACGCGACGACGTTCTCGACCTGGAACTCCCCGACGACCGCACGGCGACGATCACCGTGCTGCAGGCCCCGGGGAACGAGCCCGTGGGGGGAGCGGAGGTCTACCTCTCGGGGGAAGGCACGGCCTGGTACCCGCGAGGGAGCGGATGTCTGCCACCGCTGCCGCCGATCCGTACCGATGCCGACGGTCGCGCGGTGGTGTCGGGTCTTCCGAAGGGCTACGTGCAGGTGGGCGCACGGGCCCCGGGACTCGCGATGCGCAACAGCGGCATGCATCTCGAACGCGTGAGCTTGGAGCCCGAGCAGGACGAGGCGACGGTCACGCTCTACGCCTACCGTACGGTGCGTTTCCCCGTCCGTGACCGTGGCGCGGCCCCCCCCGAGGGGACCGTGCTCGAGGTGCGTCGCTACCAACCGCTCTCAGGCTACGACGTCGGGGAGCCCGAGGCCCGGATCGAGGACGGGCACCTGGTCCTCGCACCCTTCCCGCCGGGACACGACTGGGGACACGTCGTCTCGCCGGACGGTCGGTGGGCGCTGTGGCGGGTGCCCAGGGACAAGGACCTAGGCGAGCCGATCGACTTCGGGCCGATCCATGACGTCGGCGTGCGGCTCAAGTGGCGCGACGGCACGCCGGCAGTCGGCGAGGTCCTCTGGGCGATTCTCCGCCCCCGTGGCCGCGGCCATCACCTACGGACCGACAAGGAGGGGCTCGCGGTCTTTGCCGACTGCGTCGCCGAGTCGGCCACCGTCATGTGGACGGCGGCTGACGGCGGGTTCGGCATGCCGATCGTTCGCGTGCCTCTCAACGAGGACCCCGAGATCGTCGAGGTCGAGATCGACAGACCCATCGACATCGCCGTGCGAATCCAGATTGACGGTGTGGCTGTGCTACCGAAGGCGTACGAGGTTCGTGTTCCGGACATGGATCCCGATCGCCCCGGCATGGCGAGGGGGCGCCAGGTCACCGCCCGAGAGATCGAGGAAGACCCCGAGAGCGGTGAGGTTCGCTTCCGGTGGATTCCGCTCCCCGGCAGCGAGCCGCCGCCGGTCACGATCCGCGTCGAGGGCTATCCCGAGACCACGGCGACGCCGGTCGTCGATGGGGACGGCGTCTGGCACGCGACGGTGGAGTTCGAGGCGACCACGACGCTCAGCGTGCGGGTCGAGAAGCCGGAGGGCCTCCGCTACTACATGTTCGTCGAACGCTGGAACGAGGATGACCAGCACTACTACCCCCTCCACAACGACCCGGCATATCAGGAGGGGATGCGTGCGGTCGACGGCGTGCACACCTTCCGGGGGTTCACTCCGGGGCGCTACCGTCTGCGGGATCACTACAGCGGCACGACATCGAACCCCTTCGACCTCGTGCCCGGTGGCGACGCGGTGGACCTCACCTTCGACTTGACGGGCACCTTGCTCGTTCGAGGTCGCGTCGTCGCCCCTGAGGGTGCACGCGTGGCGTTCGCCAGCGTGCACATCGAGGACCGTCGGAACGGCGACGCGTCGATCATGAATCCGGCCCGCGTGGGCCCCGAAGGCTCGTTCGAGTTCCGGAGCCATACGGGAGCCCGCCACCGGCTCGTCGTCAAGCACCCATTCCTTCGACCGGCCGATGCGGTCTACGAGTACACGGTCGGCGCGTCCGAGTTGGTCCTTCACCTCGTGGCGGGACCCGAACTTGTGTTCCGCCTCGAGGGCTCCGACTACACGACGCCCGAACCCGATTCCCGCCTGTCCGGCCCCACGCCCGGTCCCGTCCGGATTCAGATGGCGCGAGCGGGCGAATGGAGCGCCGATTCGAGGTGGGCCACCGCAATCGCGGCGGACGGGTTCTTTCGCCTTCGCGTGCCAGGGAACGGGGTTTGGAGCGTGTGCATTCAGCAGCACGGTTTCGTTCCCCACCTGCTCGAGGAACTGACCGTCGGGGACGGCCCGAAGGACCTCGGCACG
>JAUXCH010000330.1 GCA_030618975.1 Planctomycetia bacterium | reverse complement strand
GCAGACCAACTTTGTCTTCCTAAGACCGCTTGGCCTCCGACTTCCCGTGGAACGGCCGGGAGATCCTCTGTCGCGGCGCCGTCCTGCCCTACCACGAGCTCTCGGGCGGCACGCGCCTCACGGACGACGCCTGGCTCGAACGGCTCGACGAGGCGATTCCCGAGGCCCCGGCGTGGCTGCGGCCGATCCTCTCCGACCAACCGGTGAAGCCGCCCGCAGGCGACTGATCCCGCGACGCCCCGCAAGCCGTCCTACCCGGTCCCCCCTGTACGGTGCCAGGCACCCCGCAAGGGACAACGCCCCCCTGGGTGCGTGCGAAGGGTGCGCGACACCGTTCGCCGATCGTGGATCGATTGGCGCAGTCTACGGGAGCTCTTCGAGCCAGAGGTACGTGCCGCCGGACGCCTCCGCCAGGCCCTTCATCAGCGCCTCGGCCTCGGCCTTGTGGTCGGCGACGCGGATCGCGTGCACCTGGAGGCGGTGGAAGCGGTTCTTCCGCTCGAAATCGGCGACGAGCGCCTCCGGGATCCCCCACCGCCCTCCGACCCAGCCGGTGTGCAGGAGGAACACGGTGCCGAGGCACACGTCCTTCGCGCCCGGGTTCTCGAGCGGCTCGGCGCCGCAGAGGGCGAACGCGCGCCGGAGCCCCTCCTCGGCCGAAATCGTGCCGTTGGGTTCCGGCTTCGCGATCGCCTTGAGGAGCTTCCGGTTGCGTCCCTTGGAGGGAGTGAGCGGCTTCTTGTCGCCGTAGACGGGCACCCGCTCGGGGTTGCCGCCCGTCAGGTAGAGGACGGCGAAGCGGGCGTCTTTCGTCATCCGGCCGAGCGTGCCCGACAGCTGCTCGAGCATCACCGCCTGGTGGTTGGGATGGAGGCCCTTCCACTTGCCGATCGTGCGGATCCACGTACGCCGGCTCTTCTCCTGCTGCGTGGCGAGGTCCGCGGGCAGGCGCATGTCGGACGATCCGTCGAGAACGAACAGGATCCGGCGACCGGGCGCCCCCACGCCGTAGAAGGTCGTGACCGCCTCGGGCCGAACGACCTGGCGCTCGTCCACGGCCTCCACCTCGGGCTTTCCCTCCTCGGGCTTCAGGGCGGGCTCCGGACGCTTCCAGGTCCCCTCTCGAATCGCCTCGCGGTTCTTCTCCAACCAGTCGTGCCACTTCGCCTCGTCGTCGCCCAGGTCGGCCCGCCCCGTCAGGGCGACCAGCGCCTCGAGGGCCCGCGCGCGGACGAGACCGCTCTCGTTCTCGTCCCCGGCCGTCACGGAGGGGCCCCACGCGGCGACGGCGGAACCGTCCTCCGCAATCTGCTCGAGCAGCGCGCGGCGCACGACGGGGGCCGGGTCCTCGAGCAGGGGCCGCAGCGCGGCGACGGCAGCCTCGCCGTACGGCACCAGGTTCTCGAGGGCCACGATCCGCACCGCAGGCTCCGCGGCGGCCAGCTGCTGCTCGAGCACGGGACGCGCCTCGTCGGCCTTCGTCGCGCCGAGCGCGTCGAGCACCGCCGCGCGGCGGGCCACCGATTTCTTCTTGTCGGCCCGCTTCGCCTTGGCCAGCCCCTCGCCGCCGAGGAACAGGACGGCGCCCGAACACCTGGAGAGTGCACGGACGAGTCCACGGATGCGCACGGCCGAGCCGTCCAGCCGGATGGCCGGCTCCTGGTCGTAGTAGTCGCGGAGCAGCGTCGGCCGTGCCTCGGCGAGCTCGTCTTCGAGCTTCCTCTCGGCCTTGAGCACGTCGAACAGCTCGTCGAGGAGCCGATCGGCGGCCTCCGCGACCGAGGAGATCGCGAGGTCGAGGTCGATCTCCGCGCGCGCGTCCTGGATGCTTCGGTACTCGGCGTAGAGCTCGCGGAGGACGGTGACGTCTTCGACCTCGTCCTTGTAGGCATCGGGGTCGCCGCGCCAGAGGCTCCACTGGGAGCGCCACTCGGCGTACATCCCGTCGAGACGGCCGCGGTAGTTGTCCCAGTAGACCTTCTCCTGCTTGTCGACCGTCTTCTGGCGCTTCTTCCAGGCCTGGCAGGCGCTCGGGGCCGCGTGGGCCGGCAGGACGGCGCAGAGGACGACGAGGAGCGGGAGGAACCGTCGCATCAGGACAGCAGTATACCGGTCATGCGTTTCCTGCGAGAGCCTCCTTCAGCAGGCGCCGGACCCGGGCGACCGCCTCTTCCACGGCCACCGTCTCCCGCTCCGTGCCGCACCGGGCCGAGAGCTCCACGCGGCCGTCCTTCGCCGTCCGGCCCGCCACGAGACGGAACGGGAGGCCGATCAGGTCGGCATCCTTGAACTTGATGCCGGCGGACGCCGACCGGTCGTCGAACAGGACCTCCACGCCCGCCGCCACGAGCTCGTGGTAGAGGCGCTCCGCGACCCCGGTCTGCGCCTCGTCCTTGCGGTTCAGCTGGAGCAGGTGCACGTGCCACGGGGCGAGGGCGGCGGGCCAGACGATGCCCGCGTCGTCGTGGCTCTGCTCCACCGCCGCGGCCGCGATGCGGCTCACGCCGATGCCGTAGCAGCCCATCACGAAGGGCCGCTGCGTCCCGTCCTCGGCGGTGAAGGTCGCGTCCATCGCCACGCTGTACTTGGTGCCCAGCTTGAAGATGTGACCGACCTCGATTCCGCGGGACGCGTCGAGCGGTTTCCCGCACCGCGGACACCCCTCGCCGGCCTGCGCGAGCCTGAGGTCCACGGTGGGCGGTTCGGGGAAGTCGCGCCCGGCGTTCACGTCGAGGCAGTGGACGTCCGTGTCGTTGGCACCGCACAGCACGTTCGTCATGTCCCGGGTCGTCAGGTCCGCGAGCAGCCGCACGCCCTGCGCCAGGCCGACCGGCCCGGCGAAGCCCGGCTCGGCTCCCGTCATCCGGCGCACGGCGTCGTCGTCGGCCAGCTGCAGCGCATCCGCGCCGAGGTGGTTCGCGAGCTTCACCTCGTTGATCGGCAGGTCGCCCCGGATGAGCACGGCGAGGTCCTCCTCCTCCTCGCCGCGTACGGCGGTGTAGAGGACGGTCTTCACCATGCGCCCCGGCAAGACGTCGGGGAAGAACTCGTGGAGCTGCTCGACGGTGCGCACGTTCGGCGTGGCCTCCCGGCGGAGCGGCCGGGGCTCCCCGCCCGACGGCGCGCCGGCCGGCACGCTGTCGGCCTTCTCGGCGTTCGCGGCGTAGCCGCACGCGCAGTGGAGGAGCGCGTCCTCGCCGGTGTCCGCGACGACCATGAACTCCTGACTGCCGCCGCCGCCGATCGCCCCGGGGTCCGCCTCGACCACCATGATGCGCAGGCCGCACCGGTCGAAGATGCGCCGGTAGGCCTCGTCCATCTTCGCGTACGCCACGTCGAGCCCCGCGTCGTCGACGTCGAAGGAGTACGCGTCCTTCATGAGGAACTCGCGCGCGCGCATCAGGCCGAAGCGTGGCCGGATCTCGTCGCGCATCTTCGTCTGGATCTGGTAGAGGTTCAGGGGCAGCTGCCGGTACGTGTGGACCTTCTCGGACACGAGCCGGGTGATCACCTCCTCGTGCGTGGGACCGAGGCAGAGCTCGGCCTCCTTGCGGTCGCGGAAGTGGAAGAGGATCCCGTCGGCGACGTACCGGCTCCAGCGGCCGCTCGCGTCCCACAGCTCGCGCGGCTGCACGATCGGCAGCATCAGCTCCTCGGCGCCGGCCCGGTCCAGCTCCGCGCGCACGATGTCCGAGATCTTCCGGATCGTCCGCCAGAGGGCGGGCGGATAGGCGTAGAGGCCGGCCCCCAGCTTCGAGAGCAGGCCCGAGCGCGCGAGGAGCACGTGGCTCTGCGCCTCGGCGTCGGCCGGGGCGTCGCGGAGCGTGGCGAGAAAGGCGCGGGACATGCGCATCGGGAGACTCCTTCGTCGTGCGCCTGCAAGGCGGGTCTCGGGCCCGATCCGTTCGCGAGGGCCGGGCTACCGCTCCCCCACCTCCCGGACGCGCTCGCGCAGCCGGGTGCGCGTCCGCTCGAGCGCCTCGGGGGTCACCGGGATCGCGAAGACCTGGCCTCGATCATCGTCCGCGACCTCGATCACGGCGCGGACCTCCTCGGGCATCGAGAGCCAGATCCCCGACGGCGGGTCGAGCAGTCCCCACCGGACGACGTAGCGCCCGGCGAGCGGCAGCAACAGTCCCTGCTTCGCGATCGTCCCCTGCACGGCGAAGCCGAAGTCGCCCGCCGGGAGCAGCCTCGCGCCGTCGGGCGGCGGCACGACGGCCGTCATCAGGTTCACGATCTTGACGCGCTGGTCGTCGGAAAGCGCCTCGGTCGCCGCAGGGTTGACCTGGAAGACGAGCACGTCGTCGCCGATCGCCTCGGCATCGACGCCTTGCACCTCGAGGCGAATGAAGATTCCCGACCGGAGGACGAAGGTGCGGTCCTCCGAGACGCTCTGCGCCACGTCCGAGCGATAGCCCCGTGCCTGCACGGCCACGGCCGATCCCCGCACCACGGCCGGCAGCGTCAGCGTCGCGTCCTCCTCCGACCAGCGCCCGGCCCCGCCCTCCGGCACGTCCTCGCCCGCGAGGACGAACACCTCCGCGTGCCGGATCGGCTCGCCGGCCTCGTCCACCACGCGGAAGCGGATGGTCGCCGCCGGCGGCGGCGCGGTGGGTTTCGCGTCGCGGGACGCGATCGCGAAGGCCAGCAGGCCGAGCGCGAGCACGAGGAGAGCGGCGAGCCCCCCCCACACCTTGCGTCGGGTCGTCGAGCGCTTGCCAGCCTCCGGGTTGGCGGTCCAGTCGGTCGTCATGGCGTCTGCGAAACCTCGGTGGGACCGTAGCGCAACTTCACCGTCTCGAGCTGATCGATGCCGAACCGGGCGTCGTCCTTCGTATCCGCGTCGGCGAGCTGGCTCCCGAAGACCGCAAGCGCTTCGCGGTACTCCTCGCGACCGGCGTCCTCGCCCGCGATCCAACGCGCGAGGCCTGCGTACCCGCGTCCGAGTACGACCCCGAAATCCTCGTCGGTCTCTGCGACCTCCTGGGCGAGGGCGAGGGACTGGCGGAAGCCGTGGACCGCGTCCTGCTTGCGCCCGAGGCTCAGCAGGTGCATGCCCTTGGCCCACCACGCCATGGAGTTGTCGCCGGGCCCCTTCCCGAGCTCCGCGCGCCACCGGACGCAGTCCTCCGCGGCCCGGAGTCCCTCCTCGAAGAGGGCCTCCGTGAGCGCGGGACGCTCCCCGGGCCAGCAGTCCGCGAGGTCCGCGGCGAGGTTGTAGGAGATCGCGTTGGCGAGTTCGGTCCGGCGGCGGACGGTTTCCCCGTCCCCTTCGGCCCCGGCTCCGCGCGCCTCGTCCACGAGGCGGTCGATGGAACCCCGCGCGACACCCGCCGCGAGATCGAGGCTCTTGCCGTCCCACTCGCTCAGCACGAGGCCCTGGCGCGCGAAGAGATGGAGCACGCGCTTCTCCAGGTCGTCCTCGCGGCGGTCGATGAGGGCCAGGAAGGCCTCCGCACCCCCCTGGCGGGCCGCTGCCTGCAGGGCGGGCCAGGTGGCGTCGAAGAACGCCTTCTGCTCCGCGAACGTCTTCATGGTCGCCCCCCCGCCCGGTCGACTCGGCGCTTCCGCCAGACTGTACCGGATCCTGGGCCCGAGGCGGCCCGGGAGGTCGGTTTCTGGCCGCTTCGCCCCTTTGGTTGCATCATGCAAGCATGCGCAGCCACCTGCTCGACGACCTGGAGCGCCTCCTCTGCCTCGGCCTCCGGGACGACGCCCGCCGGACGGGCCTCGCGGAGGCCACGGCGCGCGTGCTCCTCGTCCTGGTTCCCGGCGAGGACCTCCCGATGGGCGACGTGGCGACCCGCCTGGGACGGTCCCGCTCCACGGCGACCCGGTTCGTCGACCGAGCGGTCGCCGAAGGCCTGGTGGAGCGCCGGACGGGGCTCGACCGGCGGCGGCGCCTGGCGCAGCTCACGCCGGCCGGGGTCACGGCGCGCGAGAGCCTCTCGGCGCTGAGGTCGCAGCGCGCCGGAGCGCTGCCGCGCGCGGTGCAGGAGCGGACCGGCCTCGGTGAGGGCGAGGTCGAGTGGTTCGTGGAAGCGGTGGTCCGCTCCCTCGTTCCGCCCACCCGCTAGCCG
>JAUXCH010000835.1 GCA_030618975.1 Planctomycetia bacterium | reverse complement strand
GCTGCGGGCCGATCTTCCGGTGGTCGCGCTTCTTCGCCTCCTCGAGGCGCTTGCGGTAGGCCTGCAAGTCGTCCTGGGTGAAGAAGACGGCGCCGCGGATCCGCTGCATCGGGATGCCCGACGCGTCGCCCCGCCAGTGCGCGCCCGACACGCTCAGCAACGTGAAGTGCTGCAGCCGGCCGGTGTCGGGGAGGTGCGGCCCCTCGCACATGTCGGTGAACGCGCCGGAGTCGTAGAACGAGATCACGTCTTCGGGGATCTCGTCCACGTGGTCGATCTTCAGCTCGTAGCCGATTCCCCGGAGGCGCTCCTTGGCTTCGAGGCGGCTCATCTCGGCGCGCGCGTAGGGCCGCTTCTGGGCCGCGATCTCCCGCATCCGCTGCTCGATCTTCGGGAGGTCCTCCTCCTGGAGCGGCTCCGCAGTACGGAAGTCGTAGTAGAACCCCTCGTCGGTCGCCGGGCCGAATCCGAGATCGGTCCCGGGAAACAGCTCGAGCACGGCCATCGCGAGCAGGTGCGCGGCACTGTGGCGGAGCACCTGGAGCGCTTCGGCGTCCCTCGCGGTCAGGATGCGGAACTCGGAGGAGTCCAGGATCGGGCGGGAAACCTCGACGACGTCGCCGTCGACGACGCCCGCCACGGCCGCCTTGGCCAGGCGGCTGCCGATGCCCTCCGCCACCTCCAGCACCGTGGTGCCGGCGGCGACCTGTCGGGTCGAGCCGTCGGGGAGTCGGAGCTGGATCGGGGAGGACATGGGGAGGCCCTTTCCGGGGAATGGCGTTTCGAAGCCCAGACCTTACCGCGTCCGGGCGGCCTCGGCCTCGTTCGCGCCGAGCCGCCGCCAGACAGGCGTCTCAGGGCCCTGCCCGACGTGCCTCGCGTCCGGCCCCGAGCGAGGATCAGGCGTCCGGACCCCGGTCGACGGCCTCGAGCGTCAGGCCCAGCTCGTCCAGCTGCGACGGATCGACCTCGGAGGGCGCCTCGCTCATGAGACAGACCGCCTGCGTCGTCTTCGGGAAGGCGATCACCTCGCGGATCGAGTCCTCGCCCACGAGCTGCATGACCATCCGGTCGAAGCCGAAAGCCAGGCCGCCGTGCGGCGGGGTGCCGTAGCGGAGCGCCTTCAGGAACCAGCCGAACCGCTGCTCGGCCCGTTCCTCGTCGATTCCGATCAGGCGGAACACGAGCGACTGCAGGTCCTCGCGGTGGATACGGATGCTGCCCCCGCAGATCTCGAGACCGTCGAGCACGAGGTCGTAGGTCTCGGTGCGCAGGCCCGCGACCTTCTCGCGCGGGGCGTTCTCGACGCCCTGCTCGACGATCTCCCGGAGGACGGGGACGTCCTCGGGCACGAGGTTCGTGAACGGGTGGTGCAGCGCGTCCCAGCGCTTCTCGTCCTCGTTCCATTCGACGAGGGGGAAGTGGTGGACCCACAGGAGCGCGCTCCGGCTCTCGTCGATCAGGCCCAGGCGTTCGCCGAGCCGACCCCGGACCCGCCCCAGGATCTTGTGGACGAGGCTCTCCGTGCCGGCGGCCAGCACGAGCAGGTCGCCGGGCTGCGCGCCCGCGCCGTCGATCACCGGCCGTCCGGCCGCCTCCTTGAGGAAGCGCCCCATCGGGCCGGTGGCCCCTTCCTCGGTCACCTTGGCCCACGCGAGGCCCGGTGCCCCCTGCGACTTCGCCTCGGCGTCCAGCGCGTCGATCTCCTTGCGGGACAACGCCGCCCCGCCCGTGGCGGCGATCGCCTTCACGATGCCGCCGGACGACGCCGCCTCGGCGAAGGGGGCGAATCCGAGCGCGGCGGCCTCCCCGGTCACGTCGTGGAGCTCCAAGGGGTTCCTGAGGTCGGGCCGGTCCGTCCCGAATCGACGCATGGCCTCCTCGTAGGTCATGCGCTGGATCGGCATCTCGATCTCGTGTCCGCGGTACTCCTTCAGGAGCTTCACCATCACGGGCTCGAAGATCGCATACAGGTCCTCGTCGCGAACGAAGGAGGCCTCGACGTCGATCTGGGTGAACTCGGGCTGCCGGTCGGCGCGCAGGTCCTCGTCGCGGAAGCAGCGCGCCACCTGGTAGTAGCGGTCGACGCCGCCCACCATGAGGATCTGCTTGAAGAGCTGCGGGCTCTGCGGCAGGGCGTAGAAGTGCCCCGGCCGGATGCGACTCGGCACGAGGTAGTCCCGCGCGCCCTCCGGGGTCGAGCGGGTGACGATCGGCGTCTCCACCTCCGTGAAGCCGTGTTCCTCGAGGTGCGCCCGCATGACGGAGAGGATCTTCGCGCGCTCGCGGAGGATCTCCTGGACGCGTGCGCGGCGCAGGTCGAGGTACCGGTAGCGCAGGCGGATCTCCGTGCCCGCCTCGGCGTGCTCGTCGGGGTGGAAGGGCGGCACGAGGCTCTCGAAGTCGGAGG
>JAUXCH010000245.1 GCA_030618975.1 Planctomycetia bacterium | reverse complement strand
CGAGGCTTCGAACACCGCCTCCTGGATCTCGACGGCAACGGCACCGGGCTCGGGAACGACCGAGTGGAAGCCCTGCTCGTCCAGCGCGTAGAAGCTGCCGAGGACGGTGGCGGCGTTGCTCTGCAGGTCGTCGAAGGTCGGATCCCTCCGGCCGTCGGGAAGGATGACCCCGGTGAGCGCCGTGTCCACGATGAAGCGCGTGTCGAGCACGTCCTCACCGCCGACGAACGAACCGATGTTCACCATGATCGTCTCGCTCTCCCGGGGATGGTCGAACTTGAAGTCCGGGTCGAACGAGATGATGAAGTAGACGGGGCCCTCCATAGTGTCGTACTCGGGCGGCGGCGGGGGCGGGGCTGCGGTGGTGGATGCGAGTCCGGCGGCGAGCACGAGACCCAGGATCAGTAGAGACAGCAGTCGGTTTCGGGTGCGGTGCATGGCGGTTTCCTCTCTCCAAGCCCGTGCGAATCGTGGTGTCACGGGCGATTCAAGGAGGGACCGTAGCAGACACGGGCGACCCTGTCGAGGCCCCCGGCGCCCCCGAATTGCGAAGGAATGGACGTTTCCCGGGGGTTCTCGGGGTCTTGGCCACGGTTGCTGCCGAGAACCTCGTCCCGCTTGCCCTCCGGGAGGGCCGCGGCCCGTTCTGGGACGGGGGCCCACCGGCCCGCCCACCGGCGCCGACGGGTAGGCCTCCTCGAACTCGCAGTACAGCTTCCTCCACCCGGTCGACCTCCCGGTCGGCCTCCCGGTTGATCTGCCGCATCTCCCGTCGATGCGGCCGCTCGCCGCCGGACGGGACGACCTCGTCGACGGGCCCGTGGGCAAGGGCCGCGCGGAACGGAGACCGGAGGACGGATTTTCACCGTCCCCTGCATCGCCCCGCCGCCACCTGGTGGATGACCCCTCGACGCCGGCGGATCGGTCGAGACGGAGGGGGAGTTTTTTCCCGAGGGGAGAAGGAGACGAGACATGAAGCGCTACGAGCTCATCGTGCTTCTGACCCTGGCCCTGGCCCTGGCCTTGGTGGCACCCTCCGCCTACGGATGGGGGGCCGCGACGCACACGGTGGTCGCGGACCGGCTGGAGAAGCAAGGAGGCGCCAGGAACGCCGACGAGATCTACGGTTCCTGCGCGCCCGACATGTTCAACACGGCCTTCGACTTGCCCGTCTTCGGGCCCGGAGGTCTCTACGAACTGACCCACGACCACGCCGAGCAGATCTGGGACGCCGCGCGGACGGGCCGGGAACGGTCTCTCGCCGTCGGCTTCTGCAGTCACAGTGACGTGTTCGGCGCGGATCACACGGCTCACCACGACGGCATCACGTACGGTGCCGGCGAAGGGTACGTGATCGCCAAGGTGGACGACATGCGGGACGTCCTGGCCGCCATCGGGTACGACCTGCCGACCGTCCTCTACCCGCTCTCCATCCCCAGCGACGCTGAAGAGGAGATCTACCACAGCATCATCGAGTACGCGCTCGACGTGCTCACGACGCGGATCGACCCCGCCGTAGGCGCGAAGCTCGCGGACGCCGCTCGCCAGCGGAGCGACCGCTTCCCCGCGCTCTTCGTCGAGGCGTACGGCGACGAGCTCGAGGATCTGCTCGGCAGCAACGCCGCGGCGATCGTGGAAGTCGTCGAGGAGGAGTTCCGACAGGGCATGATCGAGTACGGCACGCTGCTGACGCTCGACGAAGAAGACATCCTCGCCGCGCTCAGCCTCTACATCGCGGACTTCGCCTCCGGCTACCTCGCCTTGTGGGGCGTGGAGTTGCCGGATGGCTTCGATCCCGTCCCGCTGATCGCGTTCTATCTCGACGTCGCCATGGACCTCTGCGCCGCGGACTACGAGGCGGAGCTCGAAGCGACCGTGGAAGCGGTTGCCGGAGAGCTCGACGACCGAGACATCCACAGCAGTGCCGCCGGCGCCCGTGCCAGGCGGCATCGACGCTGATCGCAGGGAGCCTTCTGGTCAAGGCGCGCCCGCGTCTCTGCCGCGGGCGCGCGGGCCCTTCCAAAGAGACCGGTTGCCGCAGATGAATCGGCTGCACCGGGTGGAGCGAAGACAGGGGGGTAGGTCTCGACGCCATGACGAACGAGGACTCCAGCGATGTCGGGCGCCTCACTCGCCTGCAACATCTTGCCAACGAGAAGCGATGCCGTGACGGCGCCTCGTGCTCGCGCATCCCCCGCCCCGGGACCGGAAGGCGAGTTCGCACGCGCGACGGCAACGACGAATTTGCGCATGGCACGACGCAGACCGTCGTCCATAGAATCAGAGCCGAGGCACTGGTCGTCAGGATTGGGGTGCGCAGCGCCTCGGGAGTCGGGGGAGGCGCCGTGCAAGGTGCGTCGCAGCCCGAAGGCCGGGACCTGGTCCGTCGCCTGCGCGGCGGCGACGAGGACGCCCTGCGCATCCTCCTCAAGGATCACGAGCCGCAGATGCTGGCTCGCATCCGCCGGCAGCTCCACCCGGGCCTGCAGTCGAAGATCGATCCGGAGGACGTGCTCCAGGAGGTCTACCTGGTCGTGACGCGTCGCGCGCCGTCCTTCATCGGTCGAAACGACGGTGCCTTCACCCTCTGGCTGACACGGATCGTCGACTTCAAGGTCCGCGAGGCGATGCGGGAGTACCTGGACGTTTCGAGGCGGGACGTGCGACGCGAACGTGCGCGCGGGGCCCGGCCCAACACCTCGCGCTTCGCCGGCGCCTCACCCACACCGAGCCAGGTCGCGATGGGGGCGGAGCTCGCCGACCGCGCGCGGCGCGCCCTCGAGCACCTCTCCGACGACTACCGCTGCGTCCTCCGCCTGGTCCAGGTGGAAGGCACCAACCTGCAGGAGGTCTCCCGGGTCATGGGGCGCTCCTACGAGGCGGTGAAGAAGCTGTACGGGCGCGCCATCACGCGCTTCCGCGATCTCCTTTCCGAGGAGACGAACCGTGCACCCCGAGGATGAGATCGTCGACATCCTCGCGACGTGGCGTGAGCGCTGCGACCGCGGGGAGCCCGAGGAGCCCGAGGCCGTCATCCGCCGACATCCGGAGCTCGGCGACGAGCTACGCGCTGCGTTCGAGGCGCTGAGCACCGCCGAGCAGGTGCTCCGCATGGATCGGCCCTCGCCGCGTGGCGAGTCGACGGGCACCGACGATCCGAGCCTCCGTCCCGTTGCGCCGGAGCGATACGTCGCGTTCCAGCCGATCGGGCAGGGCGGCATGGGAATCGTCTACTGGGCGATCGATACGGACCTGAATCGCGAGGTGGCGTTCAAGATCGTCCGCCCGCAGCGCGACGAAGGCGAGAACCAGGTGCCCGACGATCCGGGGGCCATCACCCCGCCGGGCAAGGACACGCCGGCCTCGAAGGCCTTCGCCACCCTGCGCCACAGGTTCCTCCGCGAGGCCACGGTCACCGGGCGCCTCGCGCATCCTGGGATCGTGCCGGTCTACGAGCTCGGAGAGACCGGCGAGGGCATCCCCTACTACACGATGCGCTTCATTCGAGGCAGCCGTTCTCTCGCCGACGTGATCGAGGAGGCGAGCGACCGGGACATGGAGGCTCGCCTCCGCCTTCTGGACCCGTTCCTCAAGGTCTGCGACACGATCCACTACGCCCATTCACGGGGCATCGTCCACCGCGATCTGAAGCCCGAGGACGTGGCCCTCGGCGATTTCGGCGAGGTCGTGGTGCTCGATTGGGGCCTCGCCCGGGTCCTCGACGAGCCGGACGTCCGCAGGCCTCAGTGGCAGGAGTCGCTCGAGGCCCATCGACGCGTTCCCTCCTTCCGAACGGTCACAGGCGTCCTGGGTACACCCGGTCACATGGCGCCCGAGGCGGCGGCCGGAGACGTCGACGCCGTCGACGTTCGCAGCGACGTCTACAGCTTGGGCACGATCCTGTACCAGATCCTGACCGGAGGGCTGCCCTTCGAGAGCGAGAACTACGCCCAGTTGCTCCGGAAGCTGACGACCGAGGATGCGCCTCGCGCCCGGCTCGTCGCCCCGGCCGTGCCGACCGCGCTCGACGAGCTTTGCCGACGCGCTCTCTCCCGAGAGCCGGATGAGCGACCGCAGTCGGCGGAGGAGCTCGCCACCACCATCCGGCAGTGGCAGATCCAGAGCGCCACGGACCGCCAGGTCGAAGCCTGGCTCCACGATGTCGACTCCGTGATGCGTAACATCCACCGCTCTCGCGGCGAGGAGGTCCTCCACCAGCTCGATGAGGCGAGCGTCCCACTGAGGGAGGTGCTCGCCGTACGACCCGATCATCCGGTGGCGCTTTCGTTGCAGGACCAACTCGCGGCACGTCGAGAACAGGGGATTCGCGACCGGGTACGTGCGTCCCGCTACCGCGTGCTCTCCGTAGTGGGTGTCGTCGCACTGGTGCTTGCGACGCTCGGGGGCTGGTTCGCATCGAGTCGCCTGGGCGCGGAGCGCGACGTAGCCGTGCAGAACGAGCTGCGCGCCGTCCAAGCCGAAGAGACGGCAACCGAGCGGCTCTGGGAGTCGTACCTGGCCCAGGCACGCGGGTGGCGCCGCACCCTGTTGCCCGGCCGGCGGACGAAGAGCCTCGAAGCGATCCGCAAGGCCGCGGCGATTCGCCAATCGCCGGAGTTGCGCGACGAGGCGTTGGCCTGCCTCACCCTGACCGACCTGCGCCTCGTCCGCCGGCTCCCGGTGCGGGAAGAGCCCTTCCAGATGACGGCGCACGACCTGGCCCGGGGGCGCTATGCGTGGGCCGACGGCGGGGGCGTGGTCACTATCCGGTCGCTGGCGGATGACCGCGTGCTCGTTCGTATTCCGGGACCCGGCGGTCCCGTCGTCTGGACCTTTCGATTCAGTCCCGACGGGCGATACCTGGCCGCGACCTACGGGCCCGACCATTTCCTGCACGTCTGGGACGCGTCCACCGGGGAGCTCGTCTTCCGGACCGATCACGCCGTGAACCTCGATGCCGCGGGCTTCACGCCGGACAGCTCGTGCGTGGCGGCTGGGTCCGAGGACGGGACGGTACGTACGTACGCCCTGCCCGCGGGCCGCCTCGTGCGGGAGTTCCGTCTGGGCGCTCGTCCGCACAGCCTGCGAATCAGTCCGGACGGAGTTCACCTGGCGGCGTCGAGTCGGGATGATGGCGTGCTCGCGGTCGTGGACGCGCGCTCTGGAGAGCAGTTCGCGAGCCTGCAAGACGGGCGCGGGTTCCGCTATCTGGCGTGGAGCCCGGACGCGGCCGTCCTCGCCGTTGGATGCGGCAGCGAGGTCCACCTCTGGCCGTGGAAGACCGCAGCCGGCGGTGCACGAGCGCGGGTGCTCCGAGGTCACTCCTCCGTCGTGACGTACCTCGCCTACAGTCACTCCGGGCGTCTGCTCGCCACGGGCGGGTGGGACGGGACGACCCGCCTCTGGGATCCCGGGTCGGGTCGCCAGCTGGTCGTCACCCAGCAGCTCGATTGCGTGCTCGGATTCGGTCCCGACGACAAGACGCTCGCCTTGACCCGGCAGATCTGGGAGGTCGTCGAACCCACGGCCTTCCGGCGTCTGCCGCCTCCGCTTCCCCGGCAAACCGTGGATGAGTGGCGTTGGGTGGCCTTCGATCCCAAGGGGCGCTTCCTCGTGGACTGGCGCCGCAGCGGGCTGGCGCTCCGGGATCCGATCTCCGGAAATCTGCTCGCCACCCTTCCCATCGGCCCCGTGCACTTCGTCCTGGATCCGGGGGGGGAGGACCTGGTGACCGCCGGACGCGGTGGCGTCCTCCATTGGCCCATCCGTGAGACCGGGACCGGCTGCCGGATCGGTCCTCCCGTCCGGTTCGCCGACCTCGGGTCGGAACCGGCGTGGCGCGTGACGCAGAGCGCGGACGGAAGCACGTTGGCGGCGTGGCTGGACGGTCCTCGGCAGATGGCCATCCTGACGAACTGGCGGATCGGCGACGCCGAGCCGATCGGCTCCAGGCGGATCCACCTCCCTGGGATTGGGTTCCGGGCCTTTGACCTGAGTGCGGATGGCCGGGTCCTGGCCACGCGCCCTCGCTACAGCGCGGACCTGCGGCTCATCGACAGCCGAACGGGGGTGGATCTCCACGAGCACCTGGAAGCCGACGGGGAGTGCCTTCCGAGGTTCAGCTCGGACGGTCGGTGGCTGACCGATCGAATGCGCCACGGCTTCCGCGTCTGGCGCACCGCGGACTGGTCCCCGGTGCTCACGAAAGCCGGGCCGCCGTGGTTCGGGGGGCTGTGCTTCGCGCCCGGCGGAGACCTGCTCGCGGTGGCCGCGGGCGAGGAGCAGATCCAACTCATGGATCCGTCGGACGGGCGTGTCGTCGCGACCCTGGGAACCGGCGTCGCAGAGGGGCCCGTGCCTCTGGCCTTCAGTCCGGACGGCTGCCTGCTCGCCGCGCGGGTCGGCGACGAAGGAGAGCTCCTGGTCTGGGATCTCGCCGGGATGAAACGGGAGATCTCGAGGTTGGGGCTCGAGTGGGAGCGGCCTCCGTGTCCCCTGAGTGCCGAGGGAACCGTACGTCGGCCGGTGTCCATCGAGGTCGACCTCGGCGAGTGGGCCGAGTCCCGCGCACCGCGGTCGGAGGAATCCGGGGAGGAGTGATCCGCCCCTTCCGGGACTCGGCCGTTGCGCTCTACGCATTCTCCCTCTCATGGGCGGGCATCGCTTCGTACGCCTCGATGATCGGGTCGGAGGCGAACGGGCAACTCCCCTGGTGGCAGGCCGCGCTGATCCTCAGCCCCGCCGTCGTCGCCGGGATCTCCACGGGCAAGCGCAGGTTCTGAGACGGCCCGGACGCGGGTCGCCGTCGCGCGAGGTGTAGGTCCGATTCCACGCCCGGCGCGATCTCGACGCGACCTGGGGGTCGTTGGTCCCAGCGGCGACTCCCGTGCGAGGTGCGCGGAGTTGCCGGCCGATTGACTCCCAGGCGGCTTCGGGTGTACGCTGCCGGTGGCGCGAGCGCGGGGCGCAGGTTGGTCGTGACTGCCCGCTCGGAGCCGAGCGCGGCGGAGATGCCGCGACGTGCCTCCGTCGGCGCCCGGGGAAATCCGCGTGCATGCTCTGCAGGGAGTACGACGCCGCACCACCGAGCCCGGCCTGCCTCATGCGGCCGACGCCCGGTCCCTCCCTGCCCAGACTCGAAACGAGCGGAGGCCGTCATGAACTGTCCGAGGTTCCACCACTG
>JAUXCH010000667.1 GCA_030618975.1 Planctomycetia bacterium | reverse complement strand
CCATCCACCAGGCGCTGAGGCCGCGGGGTGTCGGCGTCGTCATCGAGGCGCAGCACCTCTGCATGATGATGCGCGGTGTGACCAAGCAGAACAGTTGCACGGTGACGTCGTGCATGCTGGGCGGGTTCAGGTCCGACCCCAAGACGCGCACCGAGTTCCTGCAGTTTATCGGGCGCTGACGGCCCTCGAGCGCTGAGGAGCGGGCGACGTCAGAGGGAGGCGCGCGCGGTCTGCGGAAGCCGCTGCCGGTTCGCGTAGCCCGTGTTCGCCGCGTGCCACCACGCGACGTCGACCTCGCCGAGGCGCCAGCAGAGGAACGCGGGCAGCCCGTTCATGATCGTGGGAAAGTCGACGGATCCGGTCTCGAGATCCCTCAGCTCGATGCTCAGCTCGTCGAGCTCGCGCAGGTAGCCTTCGATCCGGCTCGACACCTCGTCGACCTGCGAGCTGAGTTTTCCGATGCGGCTCAGCGTCACGGCGTCGCCGTCGTGGTGCGCCCGCAGGGCGCGCTGCTGCCGGCCCGCGCCGCGGAGGACGCGGAAGTCGTTCACGACGTCGCGGATGATGGCGCGCACGAGGGGAAGTGCGCGATTCGCGGTGTCGATCTCGTAGAGCAGTCTCTTCCCGAGTTCCATGTGCTGCCGCCTCCTGTGTGACGCAGAGCCACCCTCCTCACGCTAGATCGGGTGGGGGCGACGGAATCGTGAGTCGTACCCCTCAGACGAGGGCGACGTCGAGGTCCTCGGAAACCGTCTCGCGAAGCACGGATCGTGCGATTCCGAGGGCGCCGCGCGCGCTGATCGAGACATCGGGGGCGGGCGTCCCCGGCGCGAGCTCGACGCGGCCCTTTGTCACCTGCGCGTCACGAAGCGGCAGTCCGTGGGCGGCGAGCGCCGGTCCGACCCGGGCGAGCGCGATGCGCGCGGCGGGGTGGAGGTCCGCGGCGGGCGTCGGGGACGCCGGGCTCAGGGTCTCGTGGACCAGCACGAGCACGTCGGGTCGGCACGAGCGGCACCCCGTGCCGGCGCCGCATCCGTCTCCCACCGCCTCCGGCGTGGTCGCGCCGCGGCGGATCGCGTCGCAGATCTCGCGGTCGCCGACGTCGAGGCACCGGCAGACGAGGATGCCGCGGCCGAGCGGATCGGACGGGCGGCAGAGCGGGAGGCCGAGCGCACAGCGCAGCGCGTCGGTCACGAAACCCGCACCCTTGTGCACGGCGCGCGGCAGGACGTCCGTGCCGCCGTCCAGCAGCGCCGCGATCAGGTCGTCGGGGCCCAGTCGTGCGGCCTCCTCGGCCGTCCGGCCGGGAATCAGGCCCGACAGGGCGGAGGCCGGCGCGATGGGGGCGGCACTTCCGAACACGCACACGCCGGCGTCCTTGACCACGGCGTCGCCGCCCTCGCCCTGGCCCCAGGTGAGCGTCACGCGCACGCCCATCCCGCCGACCATGCTGCCCGTCTGCCCGGCGGCCTCCGCGGCGGGCACGTCGCCCAGACCACGCGGCGATACGAGGTGCTCGACGTAGGTCGGGGGGAGGGAGGGAATCACGGCGTCTCGAGGTCGGGAGCGGGGCCTGGTGTCCGTCCCGAGTCGAGTCTACGGCCCGCCAGTCGTCAGGTAGCATTCGGTCCGGAGGGTCCCCTATGGACAAGATCTACAAGAAGGTGGAAGTGGTCGGGACGAGTCCGACGTCGTTCTCGGACGCCGTCCGGGCGGCCGTTCGGCGGGGCAGCGAGACCATCCACCACGTCAGCTGGTTCGAGGTGAGCGAGTGGCGGGGCGCCGTGACCGACGGCGAGATCTCGCAGTTCCAGGCCACGGTGAAGCTGGGCTTCCGCGTCGATCCGCCCGAGTAGGAGCAGCCGGCGTAGCAGTGCAGCCGGCGTAGTGGCAGCCCGCCCTGCTACAGGACCTTGCCGGGGTTCAGCAACCCCTTGGGGTCGAGCGCCCGTTTCACGGCGCGCATCATCTCCAGGGCCACCTCGTCGCGGCAGAGCGGGAGCCACGGGCGCTTCGCGCAGCCGACGCCGTGCTCGCCCGTGATCGTGCCGCCGAGCGCGACGGCGCGGCGGAAGACTACGTCCGCGGCGGCGTGCAGCCGCCGCATGCCTTCCTCGCGGTCGAAGCCCGTGGCGATCAGGTTCACGTGCACGTTGCCGTCCCCCGCGTGGCCGTAGGAAATCTCCTCGACGCCGTGTTCCCGGGCGACCTCCGCCGCGGCCGCGAACAGCGCGGGCACCGACGCGGGCGGGACGGCAGCGTCGCACTCCACGTGCAGGCCCTTCTTCTTCACCGCCTCGCCGAGGCAGCGCCGGACCTCCCAGAGCTCGCGTTCCTTGGCCGGCGTGTCGGCGAGCACGACGTCGAGCGCGTCGGCTTCCAGGAGGATGCCGCCGATGCGCTCGACCTCATCGTCCAGTGCCCGGGCGTCGTTTCCGTCGGTCTCGAGGAGGACCGCCGCCTCGGACGCCGCGAAGGGCACCGCGCGACCCAGGTGCTCGGCCGCGGCCTCGAGGGCCGAGCGCCCGAGGACCTCGAGCGTGGCGGGCAGGATGCGCGCCTGCAGCACGGCGAGGATGCCGCGCGCGGCGGCGTCGAGGTCCTCGAACGGCGCGACGAGGAGCCGGCGGTGCGCGGGCAGCGGCACGAGCTTGAGCGTCGCCTCGGTGACGACGGCGAGCGTGCCCTCGCTGCCCACGAGCAACTGGGCGAGATCGTAGCCGGCGACGTCCTTGCGGAGCTTCCCGCCGGTCCTGAAGAGCATGCCGTTCGGCGTCGAGGCCTGCAGCGCCAGTACGTAGTCACGCGTGAGGCCGTACTTCACGCAGTGGGGGCCGCCCGCGTTCTCGGCGATGTTGCCGCCGATCGTGCAGGCTGCGTAGCTCGCGGGATCGGGCGGGTAGTACAGGCCACGCTCTTCGACTGCGTCGTGGACGACCTTCGTGATCACGCCCGGCTGCACGACGCACGCGAGGTTCGGCTCGTCGATCTCGAGGAGGGCGTCCATGCGGTCGAGCGAGAGGACGACGCCGCCGAAGCCCGGCAAGGCGCCACCCGAGAGGCCCGTGCCGCCGCCGCGCGGCGTGACGGGGACGTCGGCCTCCCACGTCAGCGCGAGGACGGCGGCGACCTCCTCCGCCGTCTTCGGCCGCACCGCGATTTCCGGCGGGTAGCGGAGGTCCTCGGTCTCGTCGCGCGCATAGGGCTCGAGGTCCGGCCCCCCGGTGACGACGTGGGCCCGGCCCACGACCGCTTCGAGGCGGCCGGCGAGGGCGTCGGTCACCTGGGCGAAGGTCGTCACGTCGCGTTCGCGCCGCGTCTAGTCGCTGCCGAGGAAGAGCTGGAGGACGTACCAGAACATGAGAGCGATCGAGGCGAAGAGCGAGAGCGACGCCGCGACGTACTTGTCCTCGGGGTAGTGGTGGAGGACGTTCGAGGTGT
>JAUXCH010000556.1 GCA_030618975.1 Planctomycetia bacterium | reverse complement strand
TCTTCAGGTCGGGAAGCGGCTTCGTCAGGTATCCCTCGCCGCCCCGGATGCGCACGTGGACCTCGTCGGGAAGCCGGCCCTTCGACCGAACGCTCATCCTCAGCTGCCGGTACTCGCGGATGTCCTTGGGGAAGTTGGGGAGCGTGATCCAAGCAGTGTTCTCGCCCTTCGGAACCGCCCACCGCGCGCACCGTCCCTTCCGGCGAGGCTTGGCGGCCACGCCCTCGAGTGTGGACTCCACGGCCTCGACGCGCTCCACGGCGCGGTCGTCTTCAAAGTCGCCGATACGGTAGACGGGACCCGCCGTGTCGATGCCACGGGCCTGGAGCTCGTCAGCGGTGTAACGCCAACCTCCCTTCTCCTTCAGGAGGACGATGTCGTCGATCTCGAGCGTGAAACCCTTCGTCTCCCAACACGCGAGGGTGAGCCGCTCGACACCGGTGGGGTCGAACTCCCTCTGCTGCTTCATCTCAGGCAACAGCATCTCGATCGTCTGCCACGCGTCGGTGAGGCCTCTCAGTTCGGCGCCGATCGTTCCGTCGGCGGATCGGATGAGAACGACGACCTCGTCGTGGTAGGCACCCAGGCATCGAGCACGGAAACGGAGGCTCCGGAACGGGCGGATGTCCTCGGGCAACACCCGGATCGCCAGCCAACCCCCTGCCTGTGCCGGCACCTGCCGCCACTGCAGGGCCTTGCTCCCATCCGGGCCGGCCGACACGAGCTCGGCCTCGCTGTCCACGGCACGAAATTGGCCGCTCGTCTCGCCTCCGTCGAAGTCCGCCACGACGTGGACGCGCGCCTCCTCCTCGGCGGCGCAGGGCGCCCCCGACCCGAACAACGCCAACCCCACGACGAGGGTGATTGCGATCCGCGTCATCTCGATCCCCCAAGGAACCACAACCAGTCCATCCCTGGAATCCGAGCACGGCGTCTGCTCGGACCGGTTCGATCGCCCGCAGGGAGGCCTTCGGGTGGGGCTCCGAGGGAGTGTACGGCGATTGCGCCCTGCGCGCCAAGGCCCTGCGGGTTTCGCTGCCAGTCGGACACGGATCTTGGGCCGACGCATCCCCGCGCCGCCGAGGGGGGCGGTTCCGATCCCCGAGCCGGCCGACCTGCTCGCAATTCTCGCTAGACTGCGCAAGGCCTGCAAGAGCAAGGCCCGACGGAGGACGCCATGGGTGAGCGCCGCAAGTACCGCCGAAAAGCCGGCACGCGGGTGACGGCTGTCCGGATCGACCTCGATCTCGTCGCTTTCACGTACCGGAAGTGGGGCCACGAGAATCGGGCGGAACCGGGCGATTGGATCCTGAACAACGCCGGAGACGTCTATACCGTGAAGGCTGCGGAGTTCGACCGCACCTACCGGACGGTGAGCCCCGGCGTGTACGAGAAGGTCGTGGGGATCTGGGCGCGGGAGGCCGAGGCGACGGGCACGGTCGAGACCCTGGAAGGCAAGACGGACTACGTCGCGGGCGACTTCCTCGTGTACGACCACGAGGACGGCCCTCCCCGCTACGCGATCTCCGCTACGAAGTTTCACGAGATGTACGAGCGGGAGGAAGGCGAGTAGGGCGACGCCGGCTGGGGGGCCTCCGTTGCCTCGCGGACGCGCCGCCCGTCGATCCTCTCCGAGATGCGGGACCACACCTCCTGGCATCCACAGATCAGAGAGGGCCGGAGAAGGCCGGCCTGTTCACGGAGGCGAGGCGGCAGAGCGGAGACCGTGGGCCTTGCAGGTTCCATCGATGAGAGTCCGGACATACCCAGGAGACAGGAGCATGACGGAGTTCAAGGTCGAAGACGCCAACGTGGCGCGAGACTACCTCAGCGGCCTGGAAGTGTTCGGTCGCTCGAGCAGCTTGGAGAGCGTAGCGGCGGCGGAGTTGCCGCAGCCGAGCTACGTCGACGGCAAGCCGCAGGCAGTGGCGGTGGGCTCCCAGATCACTGAGTTCGCAGACAACGTCCCCGAGAGCCGTCGACCGCAGATTGCCAACTCCTTCCTCCTGGCCCAGCTCGCGGCCAACAAGGTCGTGCGCGAGGGTGGCGATACGGCGGCCTGGTACGAGCAGTACATCGAGGTTCTCTCCAACGTCGGATGGCTGATCGAGACGCAGATCTCCAGCACCCGCGATGTCTCGGGCGGCGCCGCGGAGCTCCACCAGGAGATCATCCCCGTCATCACGGCCGCGCTCGGTCCGGCCGTCGCCGCCGCCGCCCTGGTTACGAAGGTCCTCGATGGACTGGCGGCCATGAACAAGGACCTTCCCTGGATCACGCTCTTCTCCAAGGAGAGTCAGCGGGCCCACGCCAATCAGTTCCAGGTGAGCTACGCAGAGGTCCCCGAGGGAATGCAGCCGAGGATCACGCTCACCTGCTTCGAACTGGATGCGCAGAAGTCGATCACGCAGGTGCTCTTCTTCAAGTTCTCGGACTCCAGCGGGCGCCTCCGTCACTTCGGCTCGAAGCTCAGCATGAACAGCGGCGTCTTCGACAAGGTCGAAGACGTCGTCGAGGACCGCGTGGCGGAGTTCGCCACGAGCTACATCACGGGCATTCCGATCTGACGGGGGCCCGCCGGTCGTCGGAGCGGGACGACGTCCCCGCGGACTGGGCCTTGCGTGGTAGGCTGCGCGCCGGGAGGTGACCCGTCGATGTCGCGCCTGCGTAGCCTCCTCATCTTCGGCGTGCTCGTCGCCGGCGGCCTCGGGGCCGCGCTCCTCTTCTTCCACGAGCGCGAGACCGTCGAGCCCGCGAATGGACCGTCACGCGACGGGGCGCGGCACGAGACGGACGCGGACGCGACGCTCCAGGGCCGCCCCGTCGCCGCGGGCCCGACGCGAATGGCCGCGCCGGAGGTTCCCTCACCCGAGGACCTCGCCGAGGGCGATGTCCTGCTGCGCGGCCGCGTCGTCGGACCGGACGGCCACCCGTCGCCGGGCGCCGTCGTCGAGGTCGCCCACGAGGAGACCGTGGTCGCAGGCGGCAGGTCCACCGCCGAGGGCGCGTTCGCCCTCCACCTCGCGTCGGACCGCATCGCGGGCACGTGGCGGGGACGCCTCTTCGCCGCGGACGCCGAGGGACACCGGGCGATTCGGGTCGTCTTCTGGGGTCCGCGTCCCGGCCCGGGGCCCAGGGTCCGGTCCGCGGTCGGACCGGTCGTCGATGTCGGGGTCATGAGGCTCCTCCGCACGTCTGGACTCGACATCGAGGTGCGTTTCCCCGCCGGCGCGACGGCGCCGGCCACCGTCCGGGAGGGCGCGCCGGACCAGGGCTTCATCCACTCCTTCGTCTCCCTGGGCGCGCACCGCACCGACGAGAACGGCCGGCTCCGTCTGGAGGCCCTGCCGGAGGGCACGCTTCGACTCCTCGCGCTCGCTCCGGGCAGCGGTCGCTGGTCCGGGTTCGTCACGCTCCCACGCGAGGAAGGTGGGTCGCTCGTGATCGACCTGCCCTCCGAGCGGATCGTCACCGTCGAGGTCGTGGACGCCGCGACCGAGGCGCCGATCGTGGGCGCGGAGGTCGCCGCAACCGAGTCGATCCAGGCGCCGGGGACCTCGTACTCGACCCGCGCGGCATGGTGGCCCCCTCTCGACCCGGCGCTGACGGACGCGAAGGGGCGGCTCGTGATCCGCGGCCTCGCGCCCGACCAGCGCCTCCGCATCACTGCGAACGCCGAAGGCTACCCGCACGTCCCGTCCTCGGGCGCGGGCTTCGGGACGGCCCGCCTCGAGGCCGACGTCACGCACGTCCGCCTCGAGTTGCCGCCCCCCCGCACCGCGCGATGGCCGATCGAGGAGGGGCCGGTGCCCCCTCCGGACGAGGGTGCGGTCATCGCGATCCGCCCGGCACCGGGCACCTACCTGGCGGACGTCCAGATCCCGCAGGAGGGGCGAATCGAGTCAGGCGACCTCGTGGTGGGTGGCTGGCCGCCCGGCTACCTCTACGGCCTGGCCGTCGCCCCGGACGGCTCGATCGCCTGGCTCTACGCGAAGGACGACACGGACACGGGAACGCCCACCACGTTCCTTCCGGCTCGCCGGGTGGAGGTGGTGCTCCGCTATCCGGACGGAGACCCCGCCGAGGGCT
>JAUXCH010000798.1 GCA_030618975.1 Planctomycetia bacterium | reverse complement strand
CT
The DNA here is from genome assembly GCA_030618975.1 of Planctomycetia bacterium. GTDB lineage: Bacteria > Planctomycetota > PLA2 > PLA2 > JAEUHO01 > JAUXCH01. The sequence continues at coordinate 2,607 of JAUXCH010000798.1, read as the reverse complement.
CCGGTCGCCGGTGAGGAGGAGGGCCTCCGCGAGGAGGGCCCGCTCCCGCGCGGGCAGGTCCCGGACGGAGCGGTGCCGGGCGCCGCTTCCCGGATCCACGAGCCAGGCCGTCCGCGCCTTGGATCCGAGGCCCTTGCTCCCGGTGTTCACCAGGATGCGGGCCAGGAGCCGCAGCCCCCGGGCGCGGTCCGCGGTGAGGAGGGCCCGGGCGAGCGCGAGCGCTTCGTCGGGCCGGTCGTCGGGTCGCGCTCCGTGCTCGTCGGCCAGCAGATCGACGACGGGCAGCTGGTCGCGCGGCGTGGCGGCCAGCGCCCGGACCAGTTCGAGCCTCCGGGCGTCGTCGGACGCGAAGTCGAGAGAACGGAGCAGGCCGGCGGCTGCCAGGGCGTCGCCACTCCGGAGCCAGGCACCGGCGTCCTCGAACAGCGGCCGGTTCGCCAGACCTTCGAGCGCCTCGATCCGCTTCGCCCGCTCCGCCCCGGCGCGCTCGTAGGCGAGCTCCGGCGCGATGCGGACCCAGAGGCTCTCCAGGAGCCCGGGCGACACGACGCCCGTGTAGTACTCCTTGCGAAACGCCACCGCGCCGTCCGGTTCGAGGACGATGTGCTGAGGCGAGATGAGCGCGCCCGAGACCGGGTCGAAACGGTGTGCCACGTAGCGGAGCACCGCCTGGTGCGCCTCGCAGGGGATGCCGGGATACGTGCCGCAGCCGCCCTTCTCCGACGCGTGCACGTCCGGGTTCGCGACGAAACACACGTACTCGCGCGTGGCCTCGCCCCACGCCGGGCTCGGGTAGAGGTCGTGGCGGAGCCGCTGGTTCGCGCTTTCCTGAGCGAGCGCATTGATCGCGAAGAGGACCGGACGACCTTCGAGCGCCGCGCGAGCCAGGCCCGCGTCGAGATCCACTTCCCACCGGATCCCCCGGCCCTCGCCCTCGCCCGCGGTGACGGGCGCCGTGAGCGGATGCGCGAGCAGGAGAAGGACGAGCAGGACGATCGTTCGGCCCATGGCACCTCCGCGGCGTGAGCAGGGATTCTGCGGCCACGTCCGGCCGTGTGCAGGGGATGACGGGGCCGCCGTCCCGGGTCGATGGGCCGGATCGGGTGGGGGGGGGAGCGCCCGAGCCCACCAACTGGGGCGAACAAGGGGGCGGGGAGGACCAAAGGCCTTACATTCCGGATCGGGAATCCATCTCAGCCGGCGAAGCGGGTCTTGGCGCAGCGGGGAAGGCATGGCTAGAGTGGCGCCTTCGACCGGGTAGGGACGTGGCGCGCAGCCGAGGAGGGCTCGCGCCGTACTGGTAGCAGGGGACTGGGCTCATCGGCTCGACGACCTTCCAGCAGTGCATGGGATCCGTACGCCGCACCGCTCGCCGCAGCGCGAGCAGGGCGACTGGCGTCCAAGATCCGTCCCGTGCGCCCGTGTCGGGCCCCCACGTCGTCCCCGGGCACCAGGTCCCGGATTCCGCGCCCGAGCGCCGGGCTCCGGAAATCCACGTTTCGGACGTCAATCGGGAAGACGGTGAAATTTCCATGACCTGCCCTGGATTCCATCTGAGTGCGAGCCGAATCATGGGGAGAGCAGGGATCTCCCCGGGGGATCGACCCGTGAGGGTCGGGTCCTCGGTGGTTTGCATGGGAGGAGGTTAGTGATGCGGATGATGAGCGCAGTGGCCCTGGGATCCGTCGTGGTCCTGACGGGTTGTGCGACGAAGCGTGTGTCCAGCAATGTTTCGTTGCCGCCGCCTCGCGTAATTTCGTACCGGGCCCCCTCGGCGCCGCCGCCTCGCGTGGTCTCGTACCGGACCGCGCCGGCGCCTGTCGTCACGCCGAGGGTCGTTCGGACCTATACCCCACCGGCGGCGACCGCCGTCCACGTCCCGCCGCCGTCCCCGCCGTCCTGGGATCTGGTTCGCGGCGGGCGGTCGAGCACGGCCCCGAGTCCCAACCGCGTGGTGCCCGTGAGCCGTTCGGGCCGCGTCCAGCCCGCGGTGGCGGCCCCGATGGTGCGCGCACCCGCGCGGCGCGTCACTTCGATCGCGCCGGCCGTCGCGCCTCCGAGCGCCACGCGCTCTCGACCGTGCACGCCCGTGCGCTATCAGCCCTCCGCGTCCCCTTGCGACGTGCAGAGACTGTTCGCGCCCACGACGCCTTGCAGGCCGTTGCCCGTCAACAACTGCCCGGGCGGGACCTGAACGCCTCCGTAGAACGCGCCGTCGGCGCGTTTTCGAACGACCCCCGTGGATCCCCGTCGGAACCGGTCCGACGGGGATCTCTGCATGTCGTCCGTGACACTCCTGGATCGTCCCGCCCGTGGCAGCCCTCCCTCTCGCGTCCGATCGAGTCCGCCGGGTCCGGCGGCGTCTCCTCGCGCACTACGACCGAAGCGCGCGTGACCTCCCGTGGCGTCGCACCCGGGATCCGTACGGCATCTGGATCTCCGAGGTGATGCTGCAGCAGACGCGCGTCGAGACGGTGAAGCAGCGTTGGTCGGCGTTCCTCGAGCGGTTCCCCGACGTGCGCAGCCTGGCGCGTGCACGGGAGGCCACCGTACTCAAGGCGTGGGAGGGGCTGGGCTACTACAAGCGGGCACGCAACCTGAGGCTCG
>JAUXCH010000207.1 GCA_030618975.1 Planctomycetia bacterium | reverse complement strand
CCCCTCACGATGGTGGTCAAGATCCTGCTCGAGAACAGCGAGGACCTGCGCTGGGTGGCCGTACTGCTCGGCCCATCCGGCGAGGTGGACGAGGCGGAAGCGGCGCCGGCGACCTCGACCCCGGCCTAGAGCAGCGGCGCGAGCAGCCGTGCGCCGGACCGGGCGGCGCGCCGAAGCGGCGGCAGGCCGTGGAGATCCTCCAGCGTCGTCTCCCGGCACCGGTCGACGGTGTCCCGCAGCAGGCCGTCGAGCTCCGCCACCTGGGCCGGGCCGTCGAGGACGGCCATCTGCTCGAAATTCAGGCGCAGGCTCCGGTTGTCGAGGTTGGCGGTCCCGAGCAGGGCCCACGTCCCGTCCACGACGAGGGCCTTGGCGTGCATCATGCCGGGCGTCCAGGTGAAGACGCGGACGCCGGCCTCCATGAGTTCCTCGGCGTAGTACTCGCCGCACCACCAGGCGAGGCGGTTGTCGCCCGGTGGCCTGGGGAGGACGATCCGCACCTTCACGCCGCTACGGGCCGCCGTCTTCAAGGCGTCGCGCAGCGACGGGTCGGGGACGAGGTAGGGCGTGAACAGGAGGATGCTCTTCCGCGCGCGCACGAAGGCGGCGAAGAAGGCCTGCCGGATCGGGTTCACCGCCAGGTCGGGCCCCCCGCTCAGGATCTGGACGGTCTCGGGGCCGGCCGGCTCGAGCGGCGGGAAGCAGGCCGGCCCGTCCAGGCTCTCCCCCGTGCAGAAGTCCCAGTCTTCCGCGAAGATCCGCTGCAGGTCCCAGACCGCGGGCCCGCGCACCCGCATGTGGAGGTCGAACCACGCACCCTGCCGGCCGTAACGACCCAGGTACTCGACCCCGACGTTGAGGCCGCCGAAGAAGGCGACGCGGCCGTCGCAGATCACGATCTTGCGGTGGTTCCTCAGGTTGGGCGTGACGCGTTTGCCGAAGGGCCAGACCCTGAGGAAGCGCGCCGCCCGGCCCCCCGCCCGCCGGATGCGCTTCACGATGCGGCGGTTGCCGGCCGATCCGACGCCGTCCACGAGCACGCGAACCCGAACGCCCTGCTCGCACTTCTCGACCAGGAGATCGGTGAGGCGCCGGCCCAGCTCGTCGTCGCGAAAGATGTAGAACTCGACGTGCACGTGGTGGCAAGCGGCCTCGATGGCCTCCGCCATCTCGAGAAACGCCACGAGCCCCTCATCGTAGAGCGTGGTCTCGTTCCCGCCACGGCGCGGCGCGTCCTCCAGGTTCTCGAGCATCCGGGCGACGTCGCGCCAGCGTGGCTCCACGGAGTCGGCCGGGGCGCGATCCTCCGGCACGGCTTGCGACACGCGTCGCCGGTAGGCCTCGTGGTGGTCCCGCTTCCGCCGCAGCCGCCGTGGCAGGCGGTTGACCCCGAACAGGAGAAACAGCACGATGCCGAGGCCGGGGAGGAAGACGAGCGCCAGCGACCACCCCAGCGCCGAAGCCGTCTCGCGTCGGCGGAACAGCGCGACGAGGACGAACGCCGTGACGAGCGCGAAGTAGGCCCAGCCGGCGAGCGTGGGCAGCCCGTGGGGCACGCGGCGCTCCCTCCTCGGCTACCGGGGAGGCCTCGGCGGGGGCGGCGGCGGCTTCCCGGGGCTGCCCTTCTGGAGCAGGGTGACCAGCGTCTTCTCGGACTTCCGGTAGCGCTCGACGCTCCGGTTGAACTCGAACAGCGTGCGGTCGATCAGCGCGCGGACCGTGGGGTCTTGCGCGTCGCCGCGCTGCAGGATGGACTGCAGGGTTCGCGCCGTGCCGTTCATGTGCTGCATGGCGCGCACGTAGTTCTGCATGGTGTTGCGCAGGTTCTCGTACGCGATCTCGTCCGTGGACGGCTCGTTGAGAAGCTTCCAGGGGTGCGCGCGGAGGTCTTCCGACGCGTCGAGCAGGTTGCGACCCGTGTCGATCAGGGTGTCGGTGAGCGTGTCGACGTCGGCGCCCAGCTCCCGCACGACGGCCCGCACGTCGTCCCCGATGCCGGAGAACTCCCCGGAGAGGGCGACGAGGTTCTTCCCGGTGCGGTTCACGTCGTCGAGGAACTCGTCGACCTTGGGCGCGGCGCGGTCCACGACGCCGCCGATCTTGGCGACGACCTCGCGCACGTCGGCGACGACGGCCGGCACTTCCTTCTCGAGCTCGGCGGTCATGCGTGCGATCGACGCTGCGAGGCGCTTGAAGTCCTCGGTACCGGCCTTGACGTCGCCCGCGATGGCGACCAGGTCCTTCTCGAGGGCGGCGGTGGCCCGTCTCAGGGAGGCCGTCGTCTCGCGGATGTTGCCCAGGATCTCCTCGACCTTGCCCTCTGCCACCTTCGCGCGCACGAGCTCGACGAGGTCGCGGATCTCGCCCAGCGCCTCGTTGGCGGTGACCACGGTGTCGCCGGCCTTCTCGATGACGCCGTCGATCTTCGCGGCGATGGAGGCGAGGCCCGGCTTCTCCGTCACGATGATGGGGTTCTTCCTCGTGTCCTCGTCGCTGAGGTCGATCGTCGAGTTCCCGGGGATCAGGACCAGGAAGCGCGTCTGGGTGACGCTCTCCCCGATCTCCCCCCGCGTCCCGACGGGGCACCGGGTGTCGCAGCCGAGCTTCGCGATCACCTCCACGTAGATCTCGCGGATCTCGTCCGGCGTGTTCGGGTCCTTCTCACGCATCGCTTCGACCTTCGCCCTGTCCGCCGCGTCGAGCTCGGCGCCCTTGCGGATCTGGGTGCGGAGACCGACCTCGTCGACGAAGCCGACCGGGACGCCGTTCACCTGGATGGGATCGCCCTTCCGCGGCGCGAGGCTCCCGGGCTCGAAGCGCAGGATCACGTGGCGGTACTGTGTCCAGAAGCCGCCTCCGGAGGCGTAGAAGAGCAGGCCGAGGAAGGCCAGGCTCGCCCCGATGACGAGCAGGCCGACCTTGATCTCAGCGTGTCGGGCGTACATGCGGCGTCCTCAGGCGGAGGGGTAGGCGAAGAGGAGGAAGTAGTTCAAGATGGCGTCCGTGATGATGATCACGATGATCGAGCTGACGACCGCGTTCGTGGTCGCCCGCCCGACCCCCTCCGCGCCTCCCGTGACGCGGAGGCCCTGGTAGCACCCCACCGAGCCGATGATGGCCCCGAAGATCGAGGCCTTGAGCAGGCCCTTCCAGACGTCGGCAGCCTCGAGTTGGAGCCACGCCTGCTCCAGGTAGAGCTCGGGGGTGAGGTCCAGCACGGTCGTGGAGACGAGCAGGCCACCGAGGATGCCGACGACGTTGCCGACGAGGGTGACGCACGGGACCATGAGGATGGTCGCGATCACGCGGGGTGCCACGACGTGGCGGATGGGATCGAGTGCCATGGTCTTGAGCGCGGTGGTCTCCTCCTGCACGACCATCGTGCCGATCTCGGCGGCGAGCGCGGCGCCGATGTAGCCCGTCATGATCACGCCGGTGAGCAGCGGGCCCAGCTCCACGACGATACCCACGCTCATCAGGTTGCCGACGTAGCGGGTGAAGCCGAGCACCTGGAGGACGTTGCCGCCGATGAGCGCGAGGATGATACCGATGAAGAAGTTGACGAGGAAGACGACGCCGAGCGACCGCGGACCGACCCGCAGCGCCTGGTTGAAGAACTCCTTCACGCGGACGGGGCGGCCGGTAAACGGCCCGAGCAGGGCGTACGCCAGCGTCTCGCGGATCATGAGGGCCAGGCCGCCGACGAACCGCACCGCGTCCACCGCGACCGTCCCCACGGTCAGGACCAGCGATCGGTTCTCGTCCTGCGTACCCGTCATGCGCCTCCCGATGGGGTCACACCCTACGGCTCCAGGGCCTCGGCGCGCGACTCCCGGATGTCGAAGATAGAGGTCAGGTTCGAGAGCTGGAAGAGGTTCTTCACAGCCGGCGCCAGGCCCACGAGCCTCAGCTTCCCGCCGTAGCGGGCCACGCCCTGCAGCGCCTCGATCAGCGTGGCCAGGCCGCTGGAGTCGATGAAGCTCACCCCGGCCAGGTCCGCCACGAGGGGGCTGCTCTGCTGTTCCAGGGCCCCCCGGAGGTGACGGCGCAGCTCGGGACTGGTGTGCATGTCCACCTGTCCGTCCACCACGAGCAGGACGGCGGTTCCGTGATCTTCGCGTACGACGTTCATTGGCCTTCCCCTTCCCCTTCGCCTCTGAGCGGCCTTGCTGTGGGCGGCGTTGCTGCCATGTGCTTGATCAGCGTCAGCGTCGTACCGCCGTGATCGTTCCTCTTGTACTCCACGCTGTCCATCGTGGCCTTCATCAGGTGGACGCCGAGTCCTCCCGGGCGCACGGCCTCGAGGGGGCGCGACCGGATTCGGTCCGGGTCCACGAAGCGCCCGTAGTCGCGGATGTCGATTCGGAACGTGCCCGTCGGCGCGTGCAGGAGCAGGTCGATGCGGCGGTGCGTGCATCCGCCGTACCCGTGCCGCATCACGTTGGTGATGCCCTCGGTCACGCCCAGGGCGATGCGCTGGCATTCGTCGGCGGAGAACCCGGCCACCTCCGCGCTCTGCTCGACGAGCGCCCGGACGAGCGGCAGGTACTTGGGGTCGCTGGGCAGGGCCACCTCGACGACGTCGGAGTTGTTGGACGTCATCGGGTGGTCCACCACGCCCGCCAGGCTTCGACATGGATACGGCGCTCGGCCGGGTCGGCCCAGGGCTCGTAGCCGGTGTCGTGACCGGTGAGGTCCACGAGGGCCGAGCCGGCGGCGAGCCGCACGCCGGGATCGTCGTCGTCGAGGAGCTCGATCAGGGCCGGGACCTGTTCCATGTCACGCGTGCGCCTCACCTCCCCCACGGCCCGCATCTTCACACCTCCGTAGGGGTGGACGAGGTCCTCCGACGGCCGGATGACGCGCCGGGAGGTCTCCCCGCACGCAGCCAGGAGGCCGGCGACGAGGAGGAGCGCCAGCACGGCCCTCGCGCCACCCTCCTGAGGCTCCCTGCCGTTCATGCGATTCGCTTCCGTGCCCTCGTCAACGCCCGCGTCCCAGTAGATGGTACTCGCGGTACCACGCGGCGGAACGGCGCGTCCCATCGGCGGCACCGACGCGAGGCCGCCAGCCGGCGTCCCGCTCCAGGGCGGCCGCGGAGCACAGCCACGCGGGCGCGGCGAGGTCCTTCAGCCGCTGGCGGTTCAGGAGGGGCGCCGCGCCCGTCACCTGGCCGGCCAACTCCCCCACCGCCGCTGCGAGCGCCAGCGATGCGCCGGGGACCCTCAGCTGCCTCACGCTCCGCCCCACGGCGCGTGCGACGTGGTCCCCGAAGTCCTCCGCCGTGAGGACCTCGGAGTGCGTCGCGAAGTAGATGCGTCCCCGGGTGCCGTCGGATCGGGCCGCCCCGACGATGGCCTCGGCCAGATCCTGGACGTACACGAAGTGGTAGCGGCTCCGCCCCGTTCCCAGCAGGGGTTGGAAACCGCGCTGGGCGGCCTTGAAGACCGGCAGGAAGTCCCGGTCCCGCGGACCGTAGACCGCCGGCGGCCGGACGATCGTGACGGCCAGGTCGTGGGCGGCAGCGAGGACGGCCTGCTCCGCCCGCCGCTTGCTCTCGCCGTACCAGGTGATCGGCCGGCAGGGATCCGTCTCGTCGAGCGGTCGACCGTCCCACGCGGGACCGGCGGCGGCCAGGCTCGAGCAGAAGAGGAACCGCCCGGTGAGGCGGGCCCGCCGCGCGGCAGCGAGGAGTCCCAGGGTCCCCCCCAGGTTGGTCTCGAGCATCTGCCTCCTGGTGAGGCTCCGGGTGAGCGCCGCCAGGTGATAGATCTCGTCGACTCCATCGAGCGCCGCTTCGAGAGCGGCGGGGTCCCGCACGTCCCCCCGGGCGATCTCGACGTCGAGGCCCTCCAGCGCAGCCGGCCTCCCCGGGCGCCGGTAGAGACAACGCACGCGGCTCCCCCCGGCGAGGAGGAGATCCACGACGTGGCTTCCGACGAAGCCGTGGCCACCGGTGACGAGAGCGCGCACGGGCAGAGGATAGCCGCCCGGGCCGCCCTTCCGCCGCTCGACGGGGCCACGGTTGACCTGCGGAGTCCCCTCCCTAGGATGATGCCGCTTCGTGCACAGGAGGCCGTCCGATCCCGGAGGGGCCGTCCCAAGGCCTTGCCCTCGAGCGACTTGGGACGGCCTGGGGCGGGTGCGGCTTCCGTCCGCTCGTGGCGACGGGAGGTAGGGCCTCCCGGGCATCGTACGATTCCCCGATCGACACGTGGGCGCGTTCCGCTCCGGGAGGGCGGCCCTGGTTCTGCGGTGGAGCCCCGGCTCCACCCGAGGGTGGGCGTATTGGACCTCTTCGAGAAGCTGGGGCGCTGGAGCCGGTACGAGGACACGGTAGCCGCGGGGATCTACCCCTACTACCGGGCCATCCAGAGTTCGAGGAACGGCACCCGGGTCACGATCGACGGTCGTGAGGTCGTCATGGCCGGCTCGAACAACTACCTGGGCCTGACCCACGATCCCCGCGCGATCGAGGCCTCGCGCAAGGCGATCAGCGACTTCGGAACGGGCTGCACCGGCTCGCGCCTCCTCAACGGCACGATGACGCTCCACGAGGAGCTCGAGGAGAAGCTCGCGGGGTTCCTGGGCAAGGAAGCCTGCATCACGTCCGGAACCGGGTACCAGACCAACGTGGGCATGCTGGCTGCGCTCACGACCCGTGGCGACCTCATCTACGGCGATCGCGACAACCACGCATCGCTGATCGACGGCTGCCGCCTTTCCTACGCCCGACTCTTCAAGTACGCCCACAACGACATGGAGGACCTCGAGAGGCTGCTCGAGGAAACCACGCCTCAGGGCGACGGTTCCCGCCTGCTCCTCACGGACGGCGTGTTCTCCATGCTGGGCGACATTGCGCCGCTCCCGGACTTGGTGGCCCTCAAGAAGAAGTACGGCGCCCGCCTGATGGTGGACGACGCGCATGCCGTCGGCGTGCTGGGCGCGCACGGACGCGGGACGGGTGAGCACTTCGGCGTCGAGGACGAGGTCGATATCATCGTCGGGACCTTCTCGAAGTCCTTCGCGTGCCTGGGCGGCTTCCTGGCGGGCCCGCGCCACATCATCAACTACCTGAAGCACACCAGCCGGTCGATGCTCTTCTCGGCCAGCATCACGCCGGCGAGCGTCGCCGCGGTCCTCGCCTGCCTGGACATCGTCGAGAAGGAGCCGGAGCGTCGCAAGCGCCTGTTCGAGAACGTCGAGTACATGCGCAAGGGCTTCGAGGACCTCGGGCTCACGCTGATCGACTCCGGCACGCCGATCCTGTCCGTGGTCATCGGGGAGGATCACCCGACGATGGAGTTCAACCGGCTCCTCTTCGACGAGGGGGTGTTCGTGAATCCCGTCCTGCCACCGGCCGTGCCCCCGGGCATGAGCCTCCTGCGCACGTCCTACATGGCGACGCACGACCAGGCGGACCTCGACCACATCCTGGCCGCCTTCCGCAAGGTGAGCGAGCAGCTCGGGATCGCACGCTGAGCGCTTCCCTCCCGGACCTCGAGGTCGCTCTCGCGATCGCTCCCGAGGTCTCGGGCGCGGATCGCCGCGCCTTCCTCGAGTTCCCGTACCGGCTCTACCGGGGCCACCCCGTCTGGGTGCCGCCGCTTCGGATCGCCGAGAGGGACACCTTCGACCGGAAGAAGAACCCCTTCTTCCGCCACGCAGAGGTGGAGCACTTCCTCGCACGCCGCGCGGGCCGCGTCGTGGGGCGGATCGCGGCGGTCCACAATCGGCTGCACAACGACACGCACGGTGACCGCCTCGGGTTTTTCGGCTTCTTCGACGTCGAGCCCGACCCGGAGGCCGCGGTCGCGCTG
>JAUXCH010000311.1 GCA_030618975.1 Planctomycetia bacterium | reverse complement strand
GTCGGCGCTCCCCCTGGTGCCCCCCCGGGTGAAGGGCGAGGCCGGGGCCGCCCGCCGCGCGGCCCTGCTGTGTCTCTGGGGCTGGGGGGGGGCGTCGGGCCCCGGATCTGCGGGTGAGGAGTTGACGGAGCACCTGGGCGAGATCGCGGCGTGCCTGGAGGACGAGGACCGCCAGGTACGCGGTGCGGCGACCGAGATCCTCGCGGGACACGGGGCCGAGGCCTTCCCCTTGATCCGTCCCTACCTGGCATCGGATCGGGCCGAGGTCCGGGCCGCCGCCCTCGGCGCCCTGAGCGGCAAGGGGAGCCCGTCGGACGAGGCGCGGGTCGCCGTCGAGTCGGCGCTCGAGGACCCCGCCCTGTTGGTACGTCTGACAGCTGCAGTGCACCGGGCGATGCGGACGGACGACGTGGGTCGCACGTTGCCGATCGAGCCCGAGGGGCTGGCGATTGCACGCGATGGGTTCGCGAGCGAGGACCAGGACGAGCGTCAGCTGGCGCTGTGGATCGCGTGGTCGGGTGGGGCCGGGGTGACCCAGACCGCTCCCTGGACCGAGCCGCTGCTCGACGACGAGGAGGAGGAGACCCGGGTGACGGCCGCGATCGTGCTGAAGAAGATGGACCGGGAGACCGAGCGGTCGAAGGCGATCCTGGCTGCCGTTCTCGCGGACGCCGACCATCCGATGCACGCAGTTGCGGGAGCCTTCGAGCAGTCGATCGGCGCCGAATAGGGAGTTACGTCTCGCCTTCGTGGTCCGTGAAGTAGGTCTTGAGCATCCAGTACACGAGGTAGAGGGCGACCAGGAAGCAGGCCAGGAAGATCCCGAAGACGTCCCACTGCGGGACCACCTTGCCCTCGTAGGGCGTCGACGGGTTCTGCGCCTCGGGCAGCACGACGAGCCGGAGCGCGTGGCGCGTGAGCACCATCGCGCCCAGCGAGACGAAGATCATCGCGCCCGCGCCCCAGAACTTCTTCTTGAAGAAGAAGTGGAGCATGCCGAGCGAGAGGACGATGCCGACCGTCATCGTCCAGATGCCGCTCGACTTCATGAACGGCTTCAGGTGGTCGCCGAGGGTCAGCAGGTACAGCACGCCCGTGACCGAGGCGAGGATCAACCCGCCCAGCATGAACCGCTTCGCGGCCTTGAAGACCTGCTCGTCGTTTCGGCCGAGCACGCCCACCAGGAACGCGCCGACGGTGACGGCACCCGTGACCATGTGGAGCCAGCGCCAGATCCAGTCGCCGACGTTCGGGTTGAGCGCGAAGCCGGACGGGTTGCCCTCGTAGACCGCCTTCTGCACCTCCGGGCGCTCCGCCATCGAGAAGACGCTGCTGTAGACGAGGGAGACGTAGAGCAGGCAGAGGAGCGCGACGGAGACCCAGACCTTCACCCGCGGGTTGCCCTCCTTCGCGAAGGCGCTCCCGTAGAGGAAGTAGTAGCCGATCATCGCGACGAGGGGGATCAGCAGCCAGAGCCAGGCGCTCACGATGGAAGCCGCGTAGACCGGACCCCCGTAGGTGAGCTGCGCGAAGAGGAGCGGCGCGACGCCGATCGAGACGGTCGCGGCCATCAGGGAGGGGAAGAGCTTCAGGTACCTCCGAACGACCGGGTTCTGCCACCGGTTCTCGATCCTTCCGAAGAGCACGATCACGATGCCGCCCAGCATGAAGTTCATGGCGACGAAGTGGAGCGTGAGCGTCAGGAGGTGGAGGGTCACGATCAGCCAGAGCGGCCCGGGGAGGATGTCGTAGTCGGGGAGCGCGGCGAGCAGGGTGGGGCAGGTCGTCGTCATCACTCACCTCCCTTCTCGGACTCGTACCAGCCGAGGATGAAGTCGAGCAGGGCCTGCTGGTCCCGCTCGTCGCCGCTGAGCGCGGGCATGCCGTCTGCCGGATCGGAGAGGAACTCGCGGAGATCTTCCTCGCTCTCACCCTCCAGGGGGTCCCTCAGACCGTCGGGACCGTCGATCGCGTGGCAGCGGGCGCAGCGGAGCTCGTAGACCGCGGCGCCGAGCTCCGGGCCCGAGAGCCCCGCGGCCTCGTGCATCGGGCGCTGGTCGACGCGTTCCCACAGCCACTCGGCGAGGATCTTCGCCTCTTCCTCGGAGCCCATGAAGGGGGGCATGGGCTTCCGTATCTTCTCGGAACCCGGGAAGGGGTCCAGGGCGCGCTTCATCTTGTGGATGCCCAGGATCGAGCCCGCGATGAAGCCCGGGTCGGTGTGGTCGAACGCCTGCTTGACGGGGTTGTAGCCGTCCACCTGGTGGCAGGTCCGGCACGAGTAGCGCCACAGGTCGGCGCCGTCGTCACCCGTACGGAAGTCGACGTGCGAGAGGAGACCGTCGCGGCGCCAGGCCGCCTCGTCGCCGACCCGCATGCCGTTGGCGTACATGTAGCCGGGGATGACGTAGGGCTTGCGCGCGGACTCGCGGAACCACTCGTAGGAGCCGAACCAGTAGAGGCCGACGACCATCAAGAGGATCGCGAAGACCGTGTTCCACATCCGGGCGAGGAGGAGGCCCAGAACCGCGAGCAGCGCGAACAGGAGGTACGTGGCCCACTGGAAGCGCTCGAGGGCAGACGCGGCGATGGAGAGCTGGTGCTTCGCCGTGAGCCAGGTCGCATCGGGGATCGAGGCCTTGTACCAGAACCAGCACGCGCCCGCGATCAGCAGGCCCGCCAGCGCCCAGAGGGTGTTGCCGCGCACCAGGCGCGTCTTGAGGTCTCCCGCCTCGTAGCGCGCGGCGACGAGCAGCGCGAAGAGGCCCGCCATCAGGATGCAGACGCCCGTGCGGAAGAAGACCGAGGAGGCGTAGGTCGGGTTGAGGAAGCCGTCCCAGAAGTTCCCCGTCTCGAGCCACTTCCCCGGCGTCAGCATGAACGTGATGATCCCGACGATGACCACGAGCGAGGCCCACGCCGCCCAGAAGTAGATCCAGCCGATCCGCATGTGGTTCTTGGCCGACATCCGCTTCCAACCGTAGAAGTAGAGGATGGCGGCCAGGATCTCGACGAAGAAGAAGGTCCACTCGGTCGCCCACGCCCACACGAAGTTGTGGATCAGGGCCTCCGTGCCCTTCGGATTGAGGAGTCCGATGATGAACCAGATCATCACGCCCGTCAGCGCGCCGAACACGACGGTGGTGAGCACGAAGAACTTCGAGAGCTTCTTGACGAACAAGAGTCGCCCCTCGTCTCCCGCCTTCCGCGCCGAGCGCTCCGCGACGACGAGGTAGAGACCCCCGCCGATGGCGAAGTGCGACACGAAGACGTGGATGACGGCGATCGCCGCCATGAGGGGGCCGTAGCCGACCATCACGTCCCAGAACGGATACGGCATCGACGCTCCCTCCCTCGCCCAGGCCCTCTCCCGCTGGCGGCCGGGCCTGCAGGCTACGGAAAGACGCGCGGGCTCTCAAGGCCTGGGTCACATGCGCGGGGGCGGATTCCGGGTGTGGGGCCAGGGCACGGCTCCTGGCGGGCCCGTTCCGCGGGGCCTGCTCCGCGGGGCCTGCTCTGCGGGGCCTGTTCCGCCGGGCCTACTCCTCGTGGCCCCGTTCCTCGCGCGGCGGACGCGGCGGACGTGGCGGCGCCGCCATCTGCCAGTACTCCCGCGCCCGCACCACGGCGCGGCCGAGGACCGAGTCCTCGGCGTAGGTTCCGTCCGCGCCCCGGACGCCCGGGTCGCGCTCCGTGAAGATCCCGAGGGCCTCCTGGATCGTGCCGACGGCGTACACGTGGAAGGTGCCCTGCTCGCACGCTTTCACCACGTCGGGCCTGAGCATCAGGTCCCCGACGTTCGTCTTCGGGATGATCACCCCTTGCGAGCACGTGAGACAGATGTCTCGGCAGGTGTCGAAATAGCCCTCGATCTTCTCGTTCACGGCGCCGATGGGCAGGATGTTTCCGACCTGGTCGATCGCGCCGGTCATGGCGAGGTCCTGGCGCAACGGGATGTCGGTCAAGGCGCTGATCAGGCAGCACATCTCGGCCCCCGAGGCCGAGTCGCCGTCGATCCCGCCGTAGCTCTGCTCGAAGGCGACGGAGGCGTCGAACGCCAGCGGGTGGTCCGTGCGGAGCAGGTACCGCAGCAGGCCGCCCAGGATGTAGAAGCCCTTGGTGTGGATCGCCCCGGAGAGCTCGGCTTCGCGCTCGATGTTGATGGTGCCGGCCGTTCCCGGGCCGATCGTGGCCGTGATGCGCATGGGGAAGCCGTAGGTGAGCGGGCCGGCCTGGACGACCGCGAGCCCGTTCACCTGGCCGACCGCTCGCCCCCGCGTCTGCACGCGGATGCGACCGTCGGCGACCATGCTCCGGAAGCGGCGGGCGGGGAGGTCCGCGCGCCCCTTGTTCCGCCGGATGGCCTCGCTCACGTGGTCGCTCGAGACCGTCCCCTGGCCGCTCTTCGTGGCCAGGAAGGCCGCCTCCCGCGCGGTGTCGGCGAGGCGCCCGAAGCGGACGGTCAGCTTGTCCGGCAGCGAGGCGATCCGGGCGCCGTGCTCGCAGAGCATCGCCACGGCGCTCTTCCCGAACGGCGGGAGGGACTCCTCCCTTGCCAGTCGCGCGAGCATCGCGGCGTACAGGTTCAGCGCTTCGGGCGTGCGGTCGATGGTGCTCTCGAAGTCGGCCAGCACCTTGAACAGGTTCGGGAAGTCGGCGTCCATCGCGTCGAGCAGGTAGTAGAGCTGGGCGTCGCCCAGCAGCACGACCTTCACGTGCACGGGGATGGGTTCGGGCTTCACCACGGGTGCGCGCCACGGGAGCGGGATCTCCGGGGGCACCAGCTCGACGCGTCCGGTCCGAAGCGTCCGGATGAGCGCTCGCCAGGCGCCCGGTTCGATGAGCAGGTCGCGCGCCTCGAGGATCAGGTAGCCGCCGTCCGCCCTCAGGAGCGAGCCGCCGCGCACCATCATGTGCGGGATGAGGGCATCCCCCTCCTGCCCGAGCGTGCGGTCGATCGACCCGACCAGCGTCGGCAGGGAGGGCGTGTTCTCGATGATGATCGGAGGACCGTCGTCGTCGTCGTGGCACTGGATCAGGTTCACCTGGTAGAGCCGGGTGAATTTCTCGTCCTCCCCGAGCTCGCCGAGACGCTCCGTGACGATGTCGTCGATCATCGCGTCCAGGAACGCGCCCACCTTCTCGTCGGGAAACTCCTCGCGGAGGACCGAGGCGGCGCCCTCCAGAAGCTCGAGCGCGACGCTCCGGGTGAGATCGCGGATCGCGTCGCGATGCTCGCTCTGGATCGCCCGGAGCTTGTGGCCGACCTCCTGCAGGAGCTGGCTGAAGTCGTTGATCTTCTTCGAGAGCTCCTCCAGCTCCTCCTCGGTGATCTTCCCTTCCTTGCGCAGCTCGTCCATCTTCTCGGGCGAGGCCGCCTCGTCGTCGATCAGCGGCACGATCAGGGGGCGTGTCGACGAACCCATCTGGACCTGGACGAGTGTGAGGCCGGCCCCCCGGAGCTTCTCGTCGAAGGGCTTGCCGACGGCCTCGACCGCGCTCTGGGTCTTGCGTTCGATCTCGTTCACGCCGCCGCGGACGAGGTCGGAGCCGAGCGCGGGCGCGAGCTCTTCGCGCACGAAGGACACGAAGTCCTCCACGCCCTTGCGGAAGGCCGTGCCTTCGCCGCGCGGCAGCGTGATGAGCCGCGGTCGGTCGGGGGTCTCGAAGTTGTGGACGTAGGCGCGGTCCGGGGCGCGCTGCACGTCGGGCCGGATCGACTCGAGGAGACGCCTCAGCAGGGTGCTCCGGCCCGTACCGGTCAGGCCGCGCACGAAGATGTTCTGGCCGGGTGCGTTGATCTCCAGCCCGAACCGGAGCGCCTCCATGGCGGCGTCCTGCCCGACGACCCCCTCCAGGGGCTCGACGTCGAGGGTCGTTTCGAACCCGAACTGCTGGGGGTCGCAGTGCCACCTGAGGTTCGTGACCTCGAGTGCCAGGTGCTCGTACTTCGGAGGTTCGGGCTCGTTCTCGTCGCGGACGCCGTCGGGCGAGGGCTGGGTGTTCATGCCGCAGAGGGTACGTCCCTCCCGGCCCTCGCCCAATGCGGGGACGGATTCGGATCCCTACACGGCCCGCTCGGGAGCCAGGCCGCGGTAGACGTCCACCCAGGCCCAGTAGGTCTCCACGAGGCCGTCGTACGCGCCCAGGACCGCCGCGTCGTCCGGGGCCGTGCCGCTCGGGGCCGTGCCGCTCGGGGACGAAACCGCGCCGACCCAGAGCTTCAGCGCGTCGCCGAACGCGGCGCGCGCATCGACGAAGCGCTCGACGTCCGCGCGCCTCAGGTCGTGCG
>JAUXCH010000791.1 GCA_030618975.1 Planctomycetia bacterium | reverse complement strand
TGGTTCTCGGTGGGGCTCGCCGCGGCGCAGAAGGACGGCTTCGATCCGTTCCTGCTGGAGCCTGCGGCGCTCGGAAACCTGGAGCACGACCTGCTCGTCGAGAAGGCCGCGAGCGTGATCGGGCACGTCTACGACTCGGACGACACGACCGTCCCGGATGTGGAGGTCGCGCTCCACGTTCGCCTCGCGTGGGCGTCTCCCTTCCAGGACACACGGCTCGCGTTCGGTCTCGCCCGGGTCCTCACGGTCGCGACCGAACGCAACGGCTCCTTTCGCTTCGATGCGCTCGTTCCCGGCTGCCGCTACTCCCTGCGCGCGCGGACCCCGGGGCGGGCGGTCGTGGAGACGAAACGGTTCGAGGCGGAGGGCGGGCAGGAGCGGATCGTAGATCTTCGCCTGATGCCCGCGCGCTCCCTGCATCTGCGCGTCGTGAGCGCCGACAGCGGAGGAGGTCTGCCAGACGTAAAGGTGGGCGTGGTGACCCGGACGCTTCACGGATCGACAGGAGCGTGGCTGTGGGAGACGACGGACGGCGACGGGCGCGCCACGCTCGGGCCCATTCCCACGGGCCCCCTCGGTACGCTCGGCCTCCGCGTTCAGAAGCAGGGTTGGCTCCACGCCGAGCCTCCGGACCTCGAGAGACACGATCCGGAGGCCGACGCACACCTCACGGTTCGGATGGAGCAGGGCTTGCCGCTGGGTGGGCGGGTCCTCGAACCCGGCGACGTGCCGGTGGCGGGCGCCTGGCTCGTCGCGACCCGCACCGGGACGCGACGCCAGTCGGAGACGCAGACGAACGAGGCCGGCGAGTTCGCGTACCCGTGCCTTCGGCCCGGGGTGTACACGGTCGGTGTGCGAACGAGCTTCGGCGGTGACGTCCTCGTGGAGCAAACGGCGAAGGCGGGCGAGGAGGACGTCGTGATCCGCCTGCCTCGTGCGCTCGACAAGCCCATCCTGATCCGGGTCCTCGGTCCGGACGGAGAGTCCGTGCCGAGGTTTCGGTACGCGACCGCACGAACCAACGGTTCTTCGGGCGGTGGTGACGGGTGGGGCGGGCCCCTGGAGGTCACGGCCGCGAACGAGGCAGGCCCCGTCTGGATCGAGATCCAGGCGGTGTTCGAGCACGACGGAACCCCGCTGCCCTACGCCCCAGCGAGCCTTGGACCGCTCGCGCCGAACTCGGGCGAGCACGTGCTGCGCCTCGAGGAGGAGCGCACGATCGCTGGGCGGGTCGTGGACCGCGCGGGTCGGGGCGTTCCCGCCGTCACCCTGAAGGCGTACCCCGTGGACCGTGGACCCGCACGGGGCAGGATTTCGGGGTTCCACGGCAGCGCACGGACCCGGGCTGACGGGGCGTTCGAGATCGGCGGGCTCGCCGGCACGCGCTACCGGATCTTCGTGGAGGCGGGACCGGGTTACGCACCGCCGCTCCGGCCCCTCGTGGAGGCCGGCCGAAAGGACGTCGTCATCCACCTCGACGGCGGAGTGGCCGCGGATCTCGAGCTGGTGGATGCCGAGGGGAGGCCCGTGAACGGGGCCTGGGTCGTAGTGGAAGCGAAAGGGCTCGGCTCCGTGGTCTCCGGATGGACGAAGGCCGAAGGCCGCGTTCGCCTGGAGGGGCTGGCGGCAGGTGCGATCTACGATCTGCGTGTCGAGGCCCCGCACGATCGCTACGACCTCGCGAACTTCGTGCACGCGGGGTGGACGACGGCCGAGGGCCGGGTGACGGCGCCCACCGGCGGCTTCGTGCACGGCACGGTGCTGGACGAACGAGGGAAGCCCTGGAAGGGAGTTTCGGTCGTGGCGCTGACCGGGGCGTCCAACCCTCCCTACGGCTTGTCGGGCAAGGACGGGGCGTTCTGGGTCGGACACCTGCCGGCCGGCCGGGTGCGCCTGGTCGCGAAGAGCCACGGCGCGTACCACCGCACGTCGCTTCCCGTGGAGGCGGAGGTGGGGACGAAGGGAGTACGGATCGTTCTCCCCCGGTACTCGCGGCTGGCGGTGCGCTTCCGGGACTGGCCCGCGGGCGTGCCGGCGCGGCAGGTAGGCCTGGCCGATGCCGCGAGCCCGGAGGTGACGTACGTGGCGTTCCTGGACCAGGAGCTGCGGGCGGTGTTCCAAGGCGTGGTGCCCGAGCGGACCTACGTGCTCTTCGAGACGCTACACAGCGGCGCGGATGCCTTCGTGGCGTACGCCGCGGCCGTTCCCGGGGACGCGAAGTCCGTCGAGGTGGCGGTGCGCCCGGCTGCCGCGATCGAGGGCGTCGTGACAGGGCCCGAGGAGGCCCTCTTGCGGGTGGTGCGCATCGACGAGCGCGGGGTTCGGGCGCAGGTCAGCGCCTCGGCGGACGGACGCTTCCGACTCGACGGTCTTCCCGCAGGTGAGTGGACACTCGTCGCGACCGCGCGGGGCGCACACCAGCGCTATCGCGGGTCCGCGCGCGTTCGGACCGGGGAAGGCGCCGCCATCGAGCTGGGTCCTGTCCGCGAGAACTGAGGTCCGCCAGCACGCGGCGCGACGCGCGCGCTACGGGGTGAGCCGCTCGAGGGTGGGGGACGGAACGGGCGTTGTCCCTTGCGGGGTGCCTGGCACCGCACGGGGGGGGCGGGCTGAAAGCCGGTCCGCGCCCGCGGCAGGGAGACTCCCTGAACCGGTTTT
>JAUXCH010000099.1 GCA_030618975.1 Planctomycetia bacterium | reverse complement strand
AGAAACGCGTGACGGCCATGACGCGCGTGCCCGGCGTCAGCTCGGGGTCGGCCTTGGCTCCGGCCTCCTCCACGACGCCCGCGATCTCGTAGCCGGGTGCGTAGGGCAGCTTCGGTGCGTCCGGGTAGAGCCCGACGCGTCCCATCAGGTCGGCGAAGTTCACGCCGGCCGCCTCGACGCGCACGCGGACGTCCTGGGGTTTCACGCGCGGATCGGGCAGCTCGCGCTCTTCGAAGACCGAGGGGGGGCCGTTGTGGGGGATGACGATGGCACGCATGAACGAATGGTAGCGGGGAGGCCCAGGCCGTTGCGGCAGACCCCGCGCTCCCGTAGGGTTCCCCCGTGAACCGCGAGCTGTACTTCACGCTGCTGTTCTTCGCCGTGACCGTGATCGCGGTCTGGGCCTTCCTCCTCGTCCTGAGTCCCTTCCTCGCCGCCATCGCCTGGGCCCTCTGCCTGGCGGCCATCACCTACGTACCCTACGTGCTGCTGAAGCGACGCTGGAAGAGGCCCCGGCTCGCCGCGCTCGTGATGGTCGTCCTCACGGCCGTGGTCATCCTGGTGCCGCTCGCGTTCGTCCTCACCGTGGCCGGCGCCGAGCTGATCCGGCTGGGCGAGACGGGCCTCGAGGGATGGGTCGCCGACCTTCGCGAGGCGGTGCCGTCCGTGACGGCCTGGCTCGAGCGCCACCTCGGCGCCCAGGGCCTCGAGAAGTCCGTCCGAAAGGTGGAGGACTCCATCCCGGACATCGTGTGGGGACCGGTGGCACGCGGGGCCCGGAACGTGCTCGGGAGCCTGTTCACCGGCGTGATGAGCCTCATCATCATGTTCGCGACGCAGTACTTCGTGTACACGGAGGGGCCCCGACTGAGTCAGTGGGTGCGCGGGATGGTGCCCCTCCCCCAGGAGGACATCGACAGGATCCTCGAGACCCTCCGCACCACGACGTCGGCCGCGGTGCTGGGCGGCGTGGCCGTGGCGCTCGTCCAGGGCACCCTCGGCGGGATCGGCTACGTCCTGGTGGGTCTCGACGCCCCGATCCTCTGGGCGCTGGTCACGGCGTTCTTCTCGATCCTCCCCGTGGGCGGATCGGCCCTCGTCTGGGGGCCGATGGTGATCTACCTGTTCGCCATCGGCGACGCGGGGCGCGCGTGGTTCCTGCTCGTCTGGTGCATCGTCCTCGTGAGCGGCGTCGACAACGTGCTCCGACCCTGGCTGCTGAGGCGCGCGGGGTCCCACGTGCACCCGATGCTGCTGTTCTTCGCGATCCTCTCCGGGATCGGCCTGTTCGGCATGAGCGGCATCGTCTTCGGACCGCTGCTCATCGCGGTCCTGATGACGCTGGCGCAGATCTACCGCGGGCATCTCAGCGCCACGGCCAACGTCGAGGTGGAAGTCGAGGCGGATGCGGAGGCGGAGGGCGAAGTCACCACGGGCCCGTCGTAGCCGCCCGTCGTAGCAGCCGAGGGAACGCGTCAGTCGGTCTCGACCTTGCTGGAGCGCGCGAGCCGCTCCATCTCCTGCCGCGCGAGGCCTTGCGCCGGGTGCGGCGAGCCGTCGGCCTTGCGGAGCGAGTCCGCGCAGTCGTGCGCCAGCTCGTACGCCTCCTGCAGGCGGCCCTGCTTCTCGTAGATCTTGAACAGGTTGCCGAACGCGTCGGCGTAGCCGTCGCCGGTCAGCGACAGCGCGCGGATGTAGTAGTCCTCCGCCTTCTCCAGGTCCTCGTGGGACGGGTAGTACTGGAACATGAGGCCCGTGTCGTTGATCACGCCGGCGTAGTTCCAGAGCAAGGGGTCGCCGAGCGTATCTTCACGCCCGTCGATCTTCTCCTCGATGAGCTTCGAGGACTTCACGTAGAGGCGAACGCACTCGTCGAGGATCGGTTTCCAGGAGGGGTCGTTCGCGTGCCGCGCGAAGGCCTCGCGGAGGATGAACGCGGCGTTGTTGCGGGGCGAGTGTGCGGTGGGGGCCAGTTCGAAGAGCTTCTCGTACGCCTGGATCGCCGCCTTCGCGTTCGAAAGGGAGGCGCCCGCGGAGCCCTTGTGCTGCTGCTGGAGCCGCCGGTCCAGCTGGAAGGCCGACGCCTCGTCGCGCGGATTCGCCTTCAGCGCCTTCACGAAGGCCTCTTCCGCCTCGTCCTCCTGGCCGGCGCCGTCGAGCGCCTTGCCGAGGTAGTGCCACGCCGTGCCCGGCGCCTTGGACCGCTTCACGTAGGTCCCGAGCCTGTCGACCGCGCCGGCGAAGTCCTCGTCGGAGAGGAGCTTCCGGCCGAGGAAGAAGTAGACCGCGTGGTTCCCGGGGTACTTCTCCGCGAGCGCTTCGAGCGCCGGGAGGTACTCGGTGGGACGGTAGTGGTAGAGCGCCGCGATGCCCTTGAGGGGCATGCGGTTCTCGTCGTCGAGCGCCAGGGCCTTCTCGTACGCCACCTGCGCCGCCTCGAGGTCGCCGAGGTACTGGTTGGCGTAGCCGAGTTGCATCCACGCGTCCAGGGTCTCGGGCGCGGCGGTGGCCGCGGCCTCGTACGAGCCCATCGCCTGCTGGAAGAGCTTCCTGGCCGCGTCGTCGATCTGCCCGGCCGCGCGGTACGCGTCCAGCGCCTGCAGGTAGTAGATCTGGCCCTTCCAGAAGAGCGCCGGCCCCTTGCTCTTGTTCTTCGCCAGGAAGTCGTCGAGCACCTGGAGGGCGTCGGAGAAGTACGCCATCCAGTAGTGGGTGCGCGCCAGGCCGACGGCCGCGTCCTCGTCGTTCGGCCGCGCGTCGAGCAGCGTCTTGAACTGGAGCTTCGCGTCCTCGAAGACGAACTTCATGGCCTGCGGGTCGGCTTTCGAGCGCGCGACGGCGATGAAGAGGTCGCCGAGGGCGAGATGCGCCTCGCGGTCGTCCTTCGTCTTGTCGAGCACGGCGTGGAGGGCGTCCTCCGCCGGCACCTGGGGGTCGATGAGCCCGCCTTCGATGACGGCCGTGGCGAGGCCGAGCGCCGCCTCGCGGTTCGCGGGACTCTTCTCGAGAACCTGCATCCAGGCGCCGGCGGCGTCCTGCCAGCGCTGCTCCTCGGCGGCCGTCCGGGCGTCGTCCGTGGGGCTGGCGACGGCCGGTGAGGCGAGCACGGAGGCGAAGAGGAGAGCGGCGAAAACGAAGAGGAGGTGGCGGGCGGTCGGCATCGGAGGGCTCCCGGCGGGTAACGCACGTGGGGCGTGGGGAACGAAAACGGACCGCTTCCGTTCTCCGCAGCGGACGGACAGCATACCCAACGCACGAAACGTGCCCTCCTCCGGTCCGGAAGGCCCGGCGGTTCGGCGCCCGCGGCGTCTAGCCGTCTCCCCCCGGGGGGGGCCACGGGTCCCCGTCCTCCTCGGCACCCGCGGCCAGGGCCTCGGCGAGCCGGATCCTGAGCCTGTGGGCGTCCTGGGCGGCGATCTCGCGTTTCGCTTCGTCCGGGACGAGGTCGAACCCGCCTCCGGGCTTCGGCTCCTCGCGCAGCTGGGCCCAACGGGCCTCGCGCGCGGCGAGGTACCACGCCCACTGGCGGGCGGGGAGGACGAGGGCGTAGAGGCGCCGGAGGTTGGGCTGGTAGGTGTCCTTGTACGCGTACCCCGTCATCTCGAGCGCTCGGAGGTAGAGACGCTCCGCCTCGCACGGCGCCTGGACGTCCTCGAAGTAGTGGAGCATCAGGCCGCAGTCGTTGACGATGCCGGCGAGGACCCAGACCTCGTTCTCGGTTCGCTCCCCGAGATCGTCGGGAACGAGGGACACGGCTCGACGGTAGACCTCGACGCAGCGCAGGAGGAGCTCGCGGACACGCAGCGTCGCGTCGTCCTTCAGGACCTGGATGCCGGTCTGGGGGTCCAGGATCGTGTGGGGGGAGACCGCGTCACGCAGGAGGAACCCGTAGTTGCTCCAGACGAGGGGGTCGCCGGGTCGCAGGTCGAGCAGCTCCTCGTAGAGGGTGACCGCGCGTTCCAGGTCGTCGGCCTGGATCGTGTGCGCGATGCGTTCGAGCAGGCCCGATGCGTCCCGGGACGTAGGGTCGAGCACGAGGGCCCGGACGGCGTGTCGCCTCGCCTCCTGCCACTGCTTCGTGGCGAAGAAGAGACGGGCGCCGAGCATCCAGCCCGTGGGGTCCTGCTCGTCGAGGGCGAGGCGCCGCCCAAGCGTGGCGATCGCGTGCGTCGGGTCGACGTCGAGCTGCGCCTCGGCGAGCGCGTCCAGGGCGCGCGTGTCGCGAGGATCGGTGGCGAGGATCTCGCCCAGCGACGTCACGAGCAGCCGAGGCCGCCCGGTCGCCAGGCTCCGGAGGCCGCGGAGCGGCCAGGGGGACGCGCGGTCGAGGGCCCACGCGGCGACGTACTGCGCGCGCGCCTCTTCCAGCTCGCCCAGACGGTGCGCGGCCCACGCGGCCTTGATCCGGCCGTCGAAATCCCCTTCCTGCGCGAGGGCCGCGAGCGCGTCCCTCAGGTCCCGGGCGCCCTCCCCGGTGGGACGGCCGGAGGCGTCCAGGCGCTTCGTCACGGCGCGCTCGTAGAGGAGGTCGGCCCGGAGCCGCTGTCGCTCGGGCCAGTCCCACTCGACGTCCAGGGCGGCGAGCGCACCCTCCACGTCGCCGAGCGCCTGCCGCGTGCGGGCCAGGAGCATGCGGCCCTGCTCATCCAGCCTGGCGCCCGGGTGATCGGCGATCAACCGCTTCGCGATCGTCTCCGCGTCGGCGAAGAGGAACGCCAGCGTGGGACTCGGTACACCGGCCACGAGGCGGATCTCGCCGAGTGCGAGGTAGGCGATCCCGAGCGCGAGGTCGAGTCGCGGGTCGTCCGACTTGCCCGCCACGATCTCCGCGCGGCCCCGCACGCGCTCGACGAGATCGAGGTCCTTCATCGCGGCCGCGAGGCGGGCCGCGTCGAGGATCTCGGCGGGGTCCGTCGGGTCTTCGAGGAGGAAGGCACGCAGCAACCGGTGCGCGTCGTCGCCGCGGCCCTCGCTCCACGCGCGACGGGCGTCGGCGGGGCCTTGCGCACGCACGATGCACGCCATCGACGAGAGCAGGAGCGCAAACGCGACGACCATCGCGCGACGCAAGCGGGGAGTCGACTTCATTGCAGCGTTCCTCGAGACAGTGAGAGGAGCATACCGCTCGTCCTCGTTGCGGTGTACCCTCATCGACGTCCATGCAGAGGACATCCACGAACACCTCGGCCGGCGCGCGTACGCCTACCTCGATTCGCGACGCTCTCGCCCCTCTGACCGCCTCCGACGAGGAGGGAGTGGGGCTGTACGACGCGGTGCGGGAGTCGCTCCGCGGGCGCGGGAAGAATCGCCGCGACGCGGAAGACACGGTCGTCGAGCACGCCCGGTCCGCCGGCGCGCGCCTGATCCCCCTCCTGCTCGCGGTGCGTGACGAGCTGGCCCACGAGGATCCGCCGCCTCGGGGTCTCGCGGGCCGCGTCGACGCCCTGCTGCTGGCGATCGCCGCGGCATCGAAGGCGGATGCGGCCGCGACGAGCCGCGGGAACGGGGGCGCCCGTGACGGCGAGCGGGACGGCAAGCCGATTTGGCGCCTGCTCCACCAGCTTCTCGACCTCGCGCCGGACGCGGTCCTGACCCTCCGCGCGTCGGGAGGTGTCGGCATCTGGAATCGAGCGGGCCGCAAGATCACGGGGCGCAGCCGGCGCGACCTCCGACGCCGCGGCGCCCGGTCGTTGTTCAAGGAGCCCGAGGTCTTCGACGCCCTGCTCGAGGAGCTGGTTTCCGGCCGCGACACGAAGCCCCGGGAAGCGGTGCTGCTCCACGCGAAGGGCGCCGAGGTCCCGATCCTCCTGTTCGCGGCGAACCTCGACGCGCCGACCTCCGAGCGGAAGGACCCGGACCGCTACCTCCTCGTCCTGCACGACACTTCCGAGGTCCACGGCATCCGGCAGCGGCTGAGCGAGACCGAAAAGCTCTCGGCCATGGTCAAGATCGTCGGCAGCGTCGCCCACGAGTTCCGCAACCCCCTGAACTCGCTCTTCCTCTCCGCCGACCTCCTCGAGGACGAGCTCGCGGGGCACGGCGCCGCCGAGGAAGTCATCGCGCCCACGCTGGCCGCCATCCGGGAGGAGGTCGAGCGCCTCAACCAGATCATCAACCACTACCTCGCCCTGTCGAAGGTCGAGTCCACGGCCCCCGAGATCGTGGACCTCGGGGAGACGGTCCGCGCGTTCGCCGAGGAGTGGAAGGACCGTGCCGCCGAACTGGAGATCGACCTCAGGCTCCGCGTCCACGAGGGCGACTTGTCCGTGTCGGTCGACCCCAACCAGGTGCGCCGCGTCCTCGTGAACCTGGTCGAGAACGCCCTCGATGCCTTCGCGGAGTCCGACGGCGGGGGCGATCGACCCCGTCCCGCGCTCACGCTCGCGGTACGCCCCATGCGGCGCACCGTGAAGCTGACCGTCAAGGACAACGGGCCCGGCATCGCGCCGGAGGTCCGGGACCGCGTGTTCGAGCCCTTCTTCACCTCCAAGTCCCGTGGGTCGGGCCTCGGGCTCTACCTCATCCGCGAGATCGTCCTGGCCCACGGTGGCGCGATCTCCTTGGCGGGCAACGGTGGCCGGGGAACCTCGGTGGTCATGCACTGGCCCCGCGCGGAGGCGGCGAGCGAATGACCGCCTCGACCGACGCCCTGCGCATCCTGATCGTCGACGACGACCGCAACAGCCGCGAGTCGCTCGGTCGCGCACTCAAGCGCGACGGATACGAGATCCTGTCGGCCGAGAACGGCAAGGTGGCCCTGGAGATGGCACGGGAGCACGAGGTGGATCTCGTGCTGACGGACTTGAAGATGCCGGGCCTCGACGGTCTCGACTTCCTCGAGGGGCTGCGCGTGGTCCGCCCGAACGTCCCCGCGATCCTGATCTCGGCCTACGCGAGCGTGGACACGGCCGTCAAGGCGGTCCGGCAGGGGGTCAGCGACGTCCTGGAGAAGCCGATCCGGTTGCGCGACGTCCGTCGCGCCATCAAACGCGTGCTCGAGACGCACCGCATCGGAGTGCGCGAGCGGCGCACCGAGCGCTCTGCGAACGTGCCCCGTGAGATGGCGGTGGGGCAGGGCCGGCTGATCGGTCGGAGCCCGGCCTTCCTCGAGATGATGGACATGGTCGCCCGCGTCGCGCCCGTGAACAGCACGGCGCTGCTCCTCGGTGAGAGCGGCACGGGCAAGGAGCTCATCGCCGACGCCATCCACGCCGGCAGTCCCCGCCGCGACGGTCCCTTGGTGAAGGTGGCGTGCGCGGCGCTGGCGGAGGGTCTGCTCGAAGCCGAGCTCTTCGGGAGCGAGAAGGGGGCGTACACCGGCGCGCACGCCCAGCGGCTCGGCCGGTTCGAGCTCGCCCACGGTGGCACGATCTTCCTCGACGAGGTGGGCGAGATCCCGCTCCAGGTGCAGGTGAAGCTGCTGCGCGTGCTCCAGGAGGGCGAGTTCGAGCGCGTCGGCGGGACGGAGACCATTCGGACGGACGTGCGCGTCATCGCGGCGACGAACCGGGATCTCGAGGAGGATGTCGCGCAGGAGCGGTTCAGGGAGGACCTCTACTGGCGGCTCAACGTCATCGCGATCCGCGTGCCGCCCCTGCGCGAGCGGCCCGAGGACGTGCCGCAGCTCGCCTTGCACTTGCTCGAGCGCGCGGTGAAGAGCACGGGACGCGAACGCCGGCGGATCCTCTCGCCGGAGGTGCGGGGGCTCCTCGCGAACTACGCCTGGCCCGGAAACGTCCGGGAGCTGGAGAACGCGATCGAGCGGGCGGTCGTCCTCGCGCGGGGGGAGGTCGTGCGGGTGAGCGACCTGCCGGACGCCGTGCAGCGCAGCCAGGGGGATCCGACGCTGCAGCGCCGCGCGGTGATCCGGTTCGAGGTGGGGCAGAGCCTCGAGATCCTCGAGCGCGAGGCCATTCGTCGCACCCTGGACCTGGTCGGGGGCAACCGCGAAGCGGCCGCCTCCCTGCTCGGCATCGGGCTCGCCACGCTCTACCGGCGCCTCCGGGAGATGGGAGCCGAACCGGAGCACGACGACGCCGCGGAGGCCGAAGCGCCCGACGCGTGATCCCCCGCGCCGCGTGTCGCTCTCGACGGGACGACTCGCGGGGAATGGTGGAATGTACGTGGAGGAACGGTGTGATCTCTCCGCGATTCGGGAACGCGGACACACGACAGTGCACGAACGAACGCATGCGCGCGGCGACACGACCGTGCGCACAAGCCGTGAGACTACGCGAGGGGTCCGACACGATCGCGCGAGTGATGCGTTCGCTCCACGCGATCGTTCGACCACGCGTTGCTCAATGTGAGAGTGAGTCGGGTGCGTTGTGCACGCGACATTCTCATTTTGAGAGTCGCGACCCTCGCACGGGTACCGAATGACCCTCGAAACGTGCGCGGCACGGAACTTGTTGTACGCGGTTCGTGCGCTTCGCATGCGCACATCGGATTGCCGTCATCGAAGCGTTGCCGCTGAACGGTGTCGGAGGGATCCGGGATCCTTTTCACGTGAAAACGGCGAGCGCGACGAAAGCGCTGCAGCGTGCGACGCACGTTGCGGATGTGCGATTCGTCCGAGGACCGACCCGGGTCGGTCGCGCTCGAGGGCTCGTGCTCGCGCTTCGGCGTGGGCCGATGGAGGCAGATTTCCATGGCAGCGAAGCGGAAGAAGGCCACGCGCAAGAAGGCCACTCGAAAGAAGGCCACGCGCAAGAAGGCCGTCAAGCGCAAGGTCAAGCGCAAGGTCAAGAAGGCGACTCGCAAGAAGAAGGCCGTGAAGCGCAAGGTCAAGCGCAAGGTCAAGAAGGCGACTCGCAAGAAGAAGGCCACCCGGAAGAAGGCGACTCGCAAGAAGAAGGCCGTCAAGCGCAAGGTCAAGCGCAAGGTCAAGAAGGCGACCCGCAAGAAGAAGGCCGTGAAGCGCAAGGTCAAGCGCAAGGTCAAGAAGGCCGTCCGCAAGAAGAAGTAGGTCCGACCCGGACCCGCTCCGCGGGCCCAGACTCCCGGGGTCGCCGCGCCAACCGCGTGGCGGCCCCGTTTTCGTGAATGCCCAAGTCCTGGGGAGGGCGGGGTTTGCGGCCGCGGCGTCCAGTGTCCCCGCGAGGCCGTAGGGTCCCGCCCATGCTTCACCTCCGAACCTTCTCGGGCTGCCGCTACCGCGTGGCCGGTCGCCTTCCGTCCCCTCACGCCGACGAGTTCCACCAACCGCTCACCGACCGCCGGTTCCTGCCCCTCACGGCGAACGAGGAGCGGACCCACGGCTGGGTCTCGGCCGACAACCTCCTGCTGACGCAGTTCGACGTCGACACGGTCGTGCGGGGAGACCACGCGGTCTTCGCGCTCCGCATCGACAAGCGGCGGGTGAACGCCCGGATCCTGTGGGCCCAGCTCGACCTGGAGATCCGGGGGCGTCTCAAGGCAGCCGAGGACGCCGGGAAGACCTGGCGCCCGTCTCGCGACGAGCGACAGCAGATGCGGACCGACCTCCGCGAGGCCCTCCTCAGGGAGACGAGCCCGACGGTCCAGGTCTGCACGGTGGTGCTCCACACGAAGCGGCGGGTCCTCTACGCCCTCAGCCTGGGGAAGGCGGTGAACGAGCTGCTGGTGCGGCACTTCGCGGACACCTTCGGCGTGCAGCTCGTGCCGCTCACCCCCTGGAACCGGGGCGGCGAGATCCTGGCGGGCACGGAGGCGGCCGCTTCCCTCTCCGGTCTGGAGCGCTCGACCTTCGCGGGCACGCCGCTCCTGCCCGAGGTCCGCGAGACGCCGGCTCCGACCCGGCTCTTCGCCGACACCCCGGATCCCGCCCCGGAGATGAGCCGATGATCGCGAGAAACCCCGAGACCCCGATCGACCACCGCGGTGGACTCGACTACATCGGTCCCGAGTTCCTGACGTGGCTGTGGTGGCGGTCCGACGAGGATCCCCGGTTCGTGCACGCGGACGGGACGGAGGTCTTCGTCCACGTCGACGAGCACCTGGAGTTCCGCGGCGAGCGCGCCGCATCGCGCCGGACCGTGCTCAGGGCCGGCCTGCCGGGCGCGAGCATGGACGCGCGGGCGGCGCTGAAGAGCGGCAAGCTCGTCTTCGCGGCCCGCCTGCTCATCGCGCGCGGCGAGGACGAGGTCCACTTCACCCTCCGCGCGGAGGACCTGGAGGTCTCCGGGGTCCGGCTGCCCGCAGCCGAGGAGGGAAACCCCCGCGAGCGGCTCGAAGGGTCCCTGGAGAGCCTCGAGCGGTTCTGGGACGACCTCGACCTGTGCTTCGCCACCTTCCTCGAGCGCCGCACCGGCGGTGGCGGTACGTGGGCCGAGGACGTCGATCGCATCCGGCGGTGGGGGGCCGCGGAAAGCCCGGACCTGCGCTTCGCCGGCAGCTGACACCGCGAAGCGCGAAATCTATACCCGACCCGATTTTTCGGGTTTCCCCCCATGGGGGGCACGGGCCGCAGGCCGCACGGCCCTTGCGT
>JAUXCH010000231.1 GCA_030618975.1 Planctomycetia bacterium | reverse complement strand
GGAGCGTGCCGCGGGTTGCGGGGCGCCGGAGGTCTGGAGCGGGTCATGTGCGGAATCGTCGGGCTCGTCGGCCGCGTCGCCCTGGAACCCCGGGATTCCCTGGGCGCCGCCCTGGACGACCTGGCGCCCCGGGGGCCCGACGGCCTGGGCCGCGCGGAGGGCACTCTGGGAAGACGGCCCGTCCGCCTCGGCGCCCGCCGGCTGCTGCTGGTCGACCCGGAGGAGCGGCAGCCGCTGCGCACGGGCCGCGGCGGGCTCCTCGTCTTCAACGGCGAGATCTACAACCACGCAGCGCTCCGGAAGGAACTGCAGGCCGCCGGCGAGGCCGTCCCCGGTGAGGGCGACGCTGCGGTGCTGGCGGCCCTGCTGGAGCGCGAGGGTCCGGCGGGCCTGAGGCGTGTCGAGGGCAGCTACGCCTTCGGCTTCCTCGCCGGCGCCGACGGTCCGCTGTGGCTCGGCCGCGATCCGCTAGGGGTCCGGCCCCTCGCGTTCGCGCTCCTGCCCGGCGGCCTGGCCTTCGCGAGCACGGTCACCGCGTTGCTCACGGCCGGCGTCGTCCCCCGGGAGCCGGACCTCGACGCGTTGGCCGACGTGCTGCGAGACGGCGTCGTCTCGACCCGGCGCACCGCCATCCGGGGCGTGCGGCGCGTCGCGCCGGGCGAAGTGCTCTGCGTCGACCGGGAACTTGGCGTGCGGGCGGAGACTCTCCCTCCTCCGCCGCTGCCCGAGAACCTCGAAGGGGAGGAGGGCGACGTGCTCGGTGCGCTCCGCGCGGCCGTCGCGGACCGCCTCCGCACGCGGCGGGAGGCCGCGGTCTTCCTGTCCGGCGGCGTAGACAGCGCGCTGGTCGCGGCGCTCGCGCGGGAGGTGGGGGGCGTCCGTTCGTACACCCTCACGTTCCCGGGTCGCGCCGCGGTCGACGAGGCGCGGCGTGCGAGGCAAACGGCGCGGCGCCTCGGGCTGGAGCACGTGGAGGTCGCCTGCCCGCAGGACCCGACCTCGTGGGTGCTCGAGACGGCCGAAGCGTTCGACGAGCCCTTCGCCGACGCGAGCGCCGTCCCCACGTGGGGGCTGTCGCTCGCCGCGGGCCGCCAGGTCCGCGTGGCGTTGACGGGCACCGGAGGCGACGAGGTCTTCGGCGGGTACCGCCGCTACGGGCTGCTCGGGGTCGGGTCCTGCCTCCGTCCTGTCCCCGCGTTCCTGCGCGAACCCCTGGCGCAGGTCCTCGATCGAAGCCTCCCGGCCGGCGCGCGGATCATGCGCGCGTCGGCGGATCCCCAGGGTTTCTACCGGGGGCTGCTACGGCTCCAGCCCCTGGCGCAGGTCCGGATGCTGATGGGGCCGTGCCTGGCCCCCGCCGCCGAGCCGCAGCCGCGTGTCGGGCCCCGGACGGCGCGCGAGGCCATGGCCGACGACCTGGCCGCGTATCTCCCCGACGATCTCCTCGTGAAGGAGGATCGCGCCCGCATGGCGCCCGGCACCGAGGGGCGGCACCCGTTCCTCGACCGACGCGTGCGTCGGGCGGCGCAGGCGCTCGAGCTCGGTGGGGGCGTCGGACGCGGGCGCCGGAAGCGGGTGCTGCGCGCGTTCGTGAAGGAGGTCGTCGACCCCGATCTCGCGCGGGTTCCGAAGCGCGGCTTCGCGTTCCCCGTCGACGTCCTCTATCGCGGCGCTCTCCGCGGGCTCGCGGAGGACGTGTTCGCCAGCCGGAGCATGCGGGATCGCGGATTCGTGTCGCCGCACGGGGCCATGCGCGTGATGCGCGACCACCTGCGCGGCACCCGCGCCGGAGGCGCCGCGCTGCACGCACTCGTGATGCTCGAGCTCTGGGCCCGCCGCGTCCTGGACGGCT
This sequence comes from Planctomycetia bacterium, assembly GCA_030618975.1. GTDB lineage: Bacteria > Planctomycetota > PLA2 > PLA2 > JAEUHO01 > JAUXCH01. Next base: position 5,533 of record JAUXCH010000231.1, on the reverse strand, counting down.
AACGCCCCTCCGGCAGGAGCGTGACGAAGTGCACGCCGGGTCCCGGACGCACGTCGTGGACGACGGCGTCTCCGTAGCCGGGCAGCGAGAACCGGAGCCGGTAGGGGCGGTCGGGCAGGTCGGTGAGCACCAGGGTGCCGTCCTCGCGCGTGCGCCGGGGCGTCGCATCGGGTCCCACGATCTCGACCGCCCCGTCTTCGGTCGGCGTCGTGCGCACGCGGACGCCCGCGAGCGGCAGGCCGAGAGGCGACTCGACGACGAGCCGCAGGGGGAGTCCGGGCGCGAGGGGGACCTCGATCGGCTCTCGTCCGCGGGCGGCCTCCGTTGCCACGACCGCCCAGGCCATGCCCGGCGCGTGCGCGTAGACCTCGACCGGGCCGCCGGGGAGGTCGCGGATCGTCGCGCGGCCGTCCGCCAGCGTGCGGCCGCGACGCGTGACCCGGACGCCGTCGGGGGAGGTGTGGACGACGACTTCGGCGCCCTCCACCGGCTCTCCGCTCTCGCCGGAGACCCGCACGATCAGGGGGATGCCGGGGGCGAGCCGGACCTCGCGGCGCGGATCCGCGTCCGGCAGGACGGTGATCGTCCGGGGTGCGCTGGCCGCCGCCTCGACGAGCAGGCGCGCCGGCGTGCCTGCCGGGAGCGAAATCTCCGTGCCGCCCTCGACGGCCACCTCCACCGGCTCCGCGGGACGGTGCTCGGGGGCACCGAGCAGATCGGCGATGTAGTGCGCGCGGACGCGTCCGCCGTGCAGGCGTTGGGCGTCGTTGTCGCGGACCTGCACCTCGAACACCCGTCCGGCGGGGATGCGCACCTCCGGCCCGAGATCCGCGAGCGGGATGTGGACGACGGGGTGGGACGCGGTCCGCACCTCGAGGAGCGCGTCGGCGAGATCGACGCCGGCGCGGACGTCGAGCGTCCTCGACACCGGGGTGCCGAGGCTCGCGTCGGACCGCCACAGCACCTCGCCCGCCGGGGTGAGGACACGGAGCCCCGTCAGGTCCAGCGCCGCGCCCGTCTCGGCGTCGACGAACTCGACGGAGAGCCGGGGGATCCGCGGCACGCGGATCTCGACGGTGTCGCCGGCGCGGGGGTGGACCCAGCGCCGGACGGTGCTGCGCCCGGGCGCCTCCACGGTGACGAGGGTGCGTTCCTCGAGACCCTCCAGGACCAGGCCGCCGTCCGTGTCGACCGGTTGCACGAGCACGTCCGCGCGCCGGTAGATCGTGACGGCCGCCCCGGCCAGCGCCCGTCCGTCCTCCGCGGCCACCACCTCGAGGCGCACCGGCCCGGGTGCCGCGGAGGGCGGGGGCGCATGCGGCGGCAGGTGGACGGTCCAGGTGCCCGCGCCCGTCGGATCCGCCGGCCCGTGGCGGATCTCGGCGCCGTCGAGCCCGACCCGCAGGCCGGCCGACAGGACGGCCGGATCGTCGATCCTCGCCCGCCCCTCGGAGTCGGCGCGGCGCGGGGTCGTCCCTTCGCGGTCCACGCCGACGGTCGCGCCCGTGGGCGCCCCGCCCCCGGGCACGCGGAGAACGACCTGGATGCCGTCGGGGGGGAGCGGCGGCAGCTCGCCTTCGGGCGGACGCACGCGGGTCCGGTCGCTGGCGGACAGGGGCCAGCGCCGAAACCCCCCGTCGCCCCCGCCGCCGGGCCAGCCCCCGGGGAGGAAGCGGTTCAGCTCGAGCAGACCGAACAGCACGGCGACGAGCAGGAGGAAGCCCGCCGTTCGCCGGACCCGGATCCGTCGCCGCTTCGCCATGCGCGCACGATACCCACGTACGGTGCCAGGCACCATGCGAGGAGTGACGATCATCCACTTTCGCATGGATGATGGTCCCCCTCGCTATCCCTTGCATGGTGCCTGGCACCGTACGTGGGTTTGAGAGGAGGAGGACGCACATGCCCATGCCGGCGACCACGAAAGCCGACCTGTGGCGCGCGCTCGAAGCGCACCGGGCCCAGATCGCCGCGCGGCATCCGAGGGAGCTCGTCGAGGACGACCCCGGACGCTTCGAGCGCTACGCGCTGGAGGCCGCGGGCCTGCTCCTCGATACGTCGAAGCAGCTCGTCACGGACGAGACGCTCGACCTCCTGGTCCGCCTGGCCCGGGCCTCGGGCCTCGAGTCCCGCCGCGACCTCCTGTTCGAGGGCGGCATCGTGAACGAGACCGAGGGCCGGGCGGCGCTGCACACCGCCCTCCGGAACCGGAGCGGGCGCCCCGTCCTCGTCGACGGCCGCGACGTGATGCCCGACGTCGAGGCCGTGCTCGAGAAGATGCGGACGTTTTCGGTCTCCGTGCGCGACGGCACCTGGAGAGGCTTCACCGGGGAGCGGATCCGAGACGTGGTGAACATCGGGATCGGCGGGTCGGATCTCGGGCCCGCGATGGCCGCCGCCGCTCTCGACGCGCGCCGCGGGTCCGACCTCCGCGCGCACTACGTCTCCAACCTCGACGCGGTGCAGATCGAACGCGTCCTACGCGACCTCGATCCCGAACGGACGCTCTTCCTCGTCGCGTCGAAAACCTTCTCCACCCAGGAGACCCTGGCGAACGCACGCACCGCGCGCCGGTGGCTCCTCGACACCTTCGAGGACGAGGCCGCCGTCGCCAGGCACTTCGTCGCGGTGTCGACGAACCGCGAGCGGGTCGTCGAGTTCGGCATCGACCCGGAGAACATGTTCGAGTTCTGGGACTGGGTGGGCGGCCGCTACTCGCTCTGGTCCGCCATCGGTCTCTCGCTTGCCGTCGTCTACGGCATGGGAGCCTTCGACGCGCTGCTCGAGGGTGCGCACGCGATGGACGAGCACTTCCGGACGGCTCCGCTGGCGAGCAACCTGCCGGTGCGTCTCGGGATGCTGGGCGTGTGGAACACGAACTTCCTCGGCGTGGCGACCCACGCGGTCCTGCCCTACGACGAGGCGCTTCGCCTCCTGCCCGCGCACCTTCAGCAGCTGGAGATGGAGAGCAACGGGAAGCGCGTCACGCGGACCGGCGACGCCATCGACGTCGCCACGTGTCCCGTCGTGTGGGGCGGTCCCGGCAGCAACGGGCAGCACGCCTTCTACCAGTTGCTCCACCAGGGCACGGCCCTCGTGTCCGTCGACCTGATCCTGGCGGTCCGGTCCCAGGCGCGGTGGGCCGACCACCAGGACGCGGTGCTGGCGAACGCGCTTGCGCAGGGCGAGGCGCTGATGCGCGGCCGCACCCTGGAGGAGGCGCGCGCGGAGCTGATCGAGGAGGGGCTCTCGCCCGCGGAGGCCGGGCGCCTCGCGCCGCACAAGGTCGTGCCCGGAGGCCGTCCGACGACCACGATCGTCTACGACGAGCTCTCGCCGCGCATCCTGGGCGCGCTGGTGGCGCTCTACGAGCACAAGGTGTTCGTGGAGAGCGTGATCTGGGGCGACAACCCGTTCGACCAGTGGGGCGTGGAGCTCGGGAAGCTCCTCGCCGGGCGCATCCTCGGCGAGATCCGGGGCGGCGAGCCGGCGGACCACGATCCCGCCACGGCCGCGCTGATCGAGCGCGTCCGGCGGATCCGTGCCGGAGACTGACGCGCCTACCCGGGCTGCCTGAACGCCCCGCGGCCGGGGTAGACCGCCGTCTCGCCCAGGTCTTCCTCGATGCGGAGGAGCTGGTTGTACTTCGCCACGCGGTCGCTGCGCGCGGGGGAACCCGTCTTGATCTGCCCCGTGCCCAGGGCGACCGAGAGATCCGAGATCGTGGTGTCCTCGGTCTCGCCGGAGCGGTGGCTCACGACCACGGCCCAGCCGGCCCGGTGGCTCATCTCGACCGCCTCGATGCTCTCGGTCAGGGTGCCGATCTGGTTGACCTTGCACAGCAGCGCGTTGCAGGAGCCTTCACGAACGGCGCGCTCGATCCGCTCGGCGTTCGTGACGAGCAGGTCGTCGCCGACCAGCTGGATCTTCGAGCCCAGCCGCTCGTCGAGCATCCGCCACCCGTCCCAGTCGTCCTCGTCCATCCCGTCCTCGATGCTGATGATGGGGAACCGGGAGACCCAGTCGGCCCAGAGGTCGACCAGCCCGGCGCTCGCCAGCTGCCGGCCCTCGATCTCGAGCACGTAGCGACCGCTCTCGGCGTCGTAGAGCTCCGAGACGGCGGGGTCGAGCGCGAGGAGGAAGTCCTCGCCCGGGCGGTAGCCGGCCTTCTCGATCGCGTCGAGGATCACCTCGACGGCCTTCACGTTGCCGCCGAGGGCCGGCGCGAACCCGCCCTCGTCGCCCACGGTCGTCGCGTAGCCGGCGTCGTGGAGGACCCGCTTCAGGCGGTGGTAGACCTCGGCGCTCCAGCGGAGGCCCTCCGCGAACGTGGGCGCGCCGACGGGCACGATCATGAACTCCTGGAAGTCCGTGCTGCCCGCGGCGTGTTTCCCGCCGTTCAGGACGTTCATCATCGGGACGGGCAGGGTGCGGGCGGTGGGCCCGCCGAGGTAGCGGTAGAGGGGCAGGCCGACCGAGTCGGCCGCGGCGTGCGCGACCGCGAGGCTGACGCCGAGGATCGCGTTGGCGCCCAGCCTGCTCTTGTTCGGCGTGCCGTCCAGGGCGATGAGCGCCTCGTCGAGGCCCGCCTGATCGAGCGCGTCGAAGCCGTAGAGTCGCTCGGCGATCTCCTCTTCGACGTGGCGGACGGCCTGGAGGACGCCCTTCCCGCCGTACCGCTCGGGGTCGCCGTCGCGCAGCTCCACGGCCTCGTGCGCGCCGGTGCTCGCACCGCTCGGGACGATGGCGGATCCCGTGCTTCCGTTCTCGAGCTCGACCTCGACCTCGACCGTGGGGTTGCCCCGGCTGTCGAGTACCTCCCGGCTCCGAATGTTCACGATCGCCGCCAGCATGAGACGCCTCCTTCTTCCTCCACATTCTGTAGCACCGGGGCGCATCGAGGGGAAGAGGGGGGTGGGCCTCCTGCTATCCTCCGTGCGTTCTCTAGACGACTGCGCGAGCTTTCATCCGGAAAGGTGGAGGGACGGGCCCTTCGAAGCCTTGGCAACCTTCGCGCCCCGCGGCGCGTTCCGGTGCCAATTCCTTCCCGGCCGCGTACACGGCCGGGGGAGATGAGAGCGACGACACGGAGACCTCGGGGTCCCCGTCTTCGTCCTCTCCGTGCGTCGTCCCTCTCCGCCGGTGCCGGCGCGCGCACGGAGATCCGCGCATGCCCGAGAACCTGATCGAACGCCTGACGCGAGCGCCTCTCGTGGCCGACGGGGCGATGGGAACGATGCTCTACGGGAAGGGCGTCTACATCAACAAGTGCTACGACGAGGTCACGCTCAGCGCGCCCGAGCTGGTCCGCGACGTGCACCGCGCCTACGTGCAGGCGGGTTCGGAGCTGATCCAGACGAACACCTTCGGCGCGAACGCCGTGAAGCTCGCCACGCACGGCCTCGAGGCGCAGACCGAGGCCACAACCGTCTCTACGACTTCTACCGGGGTCATGGTAGCTAAGGCCTTGCCAAGGGCGGAATATCCGCCACTGGCAATATAGTCCTCAATATCAGTCGGATCGATCTTGCCG
>JAUXCH010000345.1 GCA_030618975.1 Planctomycetia bacterium | reverse complement strand
TACCTCACCCGATGAACGACCCCGCGCACGCCCCCAGCCCCACTACCCGGCTCCTCCCCGCCCCCGTGCGCCGCGGCGCCCGCCCCCCGCTCGCCGGGTTCGTTCCCGTCTTCGTCTGGGGCATCACGCGCGTGCTGAGACGAAAGAAGCTCTTGCTCGTCGCGATCGTGGTCGGCGTGCTGGGCATCGTCGTCGGCCGCCAGATCGAGGCGGGCTCCCGCGCCCTCCTCGATCTGGCCGGCATCCTCGACAGGGTTCTCACGTTCGACCTGCCGCTGATCGCCCTGGTGCTCGTCAGCGAGGGGTTCACCTACGAGGTCCAGTCGCGCACGCTCGTCTACCACCTCGTGCGCCCCGTCTCGCGCACCACCGTCTTCCTCGCGCGGTTCTTCTCCGGCGCCGTGCCCGCCGCCGCCGTCGCCCTGCTGCTCCTCGTCACGCTCGTCCTCGCCAGCGGTGCCGACGTGGACGCGCAGGTCTGGCTCTCGCTCCCCGTGACCGCGGCCCTCGGCACGTTGGCCCTCGGCGCCGTCTACTACGCGCTGGCTGCGGTCCTCCGCCACGGTCTGATCGCGGGGCTCGTCTACACCTTCGTCGTCGAGACGCTCATCTCCAGCGTCCCCGGCTCGATGCAGAAGTTCTCGGTGATGTTCTACGTCCGGAGCCTCCACCACGGCCTCACGGCAGGCTCTCTACCCGTCGTGCCGCCCCAGATCGAGCAGAACCCCCTGCTCCACGCCGCCACGAAGGTGAGCGAGAGCGACGCCATGCACGCCGCCCTGGTGCTCCTCGCGATCACCGTCGTCGCACTCGCGATCGGTGCCTGGCGCGTCGCCCACCGCGACTGGGCGCTGAAGGGGTAGAGCGTCCGGCGGGACGGTTCCCGGTCTCCCGGGATCACGCTTCTTCCCGGCCTCAGATCAAGGAAACGTAGTCCCGGGCGCCCAGCACCTGCACACCGTGCCGGGCGAGGAAGTCGAAGTGCTTCCCGTTCTCGGTGACGAGCACCCGGGCCCCCGCGGAGAGGGCCACGGACCCGATGTGGAAGTCGTAGACCCTGCCCCCGACCACGGGCAGCGCGGAGGCCTCCCGCAGGAAGTCGCGGCGCTGCTCCGCCGGCAGCTCGTGGACCTCGAGTCGCGCGAGGATCTCCTCCTCCAGGAGCAGCCGGGCGTCCCGCGGTTCGAGGCGGTACTCCTCAGGGAGCCGAGTCGACACGGAGAAGAACTCGAGGCAGCAGTGCCAGGCGGTCAGCGCCCTGGGGATTCGCCCCTCGGCCAAGGCGTCCAGCACCTGGTGGGCGTCGTCCCGCTCGGCCCCGAACTCGATCAACCCGCCGAGCAGGATCGTCGTATCGAGGAAGACGGGATCTAGGACGGCCACCGCTCACGCTCCTCCTCCAGGATCCTGGCCAGGTCCACGTGGGGCCGAGCGTCGGGCGGGACCGTGGGTCGGGCGACCAGGCGGCCCTTCACCTGGACGAGACGCGGTCGCCCCACGGACCGGACGATCCGGATCTCCCCCTCCTCGTAGCTGATCTCGAGCTTCGTCCCGGCCTCGAGCCCGGCGCGGGCGCGGATCCGGGCGGGGATGACCACTCTGCCGGCCTTGTCGATGGTAACGATCATGGTAGAAGTCTACCATACATGTCCCAGAGCCGAGCCCGCGGCTCCCCCGAAGTGCCCGGTCGGGAAGTCGGTGGAGCGCAGGGTCCGCGGCGTGCTCGCTTTCCCGGCTGCGCATCCGGATTGCGCCTCAGTCGGTGCAGGCGAGCTCGCGGCAGAGGAACGTGAGTGTGCGAACCGCGCTCTCGACGCGCTGGCGCACCGACGCGGCGCCGTGGCCCGACTCGCGGTCGATGTCGAGGAGGATCGGTCGCCCACCCGTCGAAGCCGCCTGCCAGCGCGCCACGATCTTTCGCGCATGGAAGGCGTCCACGCGGCCGTCGTGCAGTCCCGCCGTCACGAGGATGGCGGGGTAGGCGGCAGCTTCGACGTTGTGGTACGGCGAGTACGGGCGGATCCACGCGAACTCCTCCGCCACGTCCGGATCGCCGTACTCGCGCGTCCAGGACGCCGCGTACTGGAACCGGTGGAAGCGCAGCATGTCCGTGAGCGGTACGCCGCAGACGACCGCTCGACAGAGGTCGGGCCGCTGGTTCGTGCAGGCCGCGACGAGGAGCCCGCCGTTGCTCCTCCCCAGGATGGCCAGCCGTTCCCGACTCGCGCGCCCGGTCTCGACGAGCCAGTCGGCGGCGGCGATGAAGTCGTCGAAGACGTTCTGCTTGTTCTCCCGCGAGCCCGCCTCGTGCCACGCCTCGCCGAACTCGCTTCCGCCCCGCAGGCAGGCCGTGGCCCAGACGCCGCCACGCTCGACCCACAGGGCGGAGGTCGACGAGAACCGCGGCAGGAGGCTGATCCGGAAGCCCCCGTAGCCCGAGAGCACCGTCGGCGCCGAGCCGTCGAGCTCGACGTCCTTCCGGTGCAGGACGAAGAGCGGGATCCGGGTGCCGTCCCTCGAGGGGTAGAGGAGTCGCGTCGTGACCAGTGCGTCGGCGTCGAGCGTCGTCGGCCCGCGCGCCACGACCTCGAGCGTTCGCTCCTCGGTGGCGACGTTGCAGACGTAGAGGGTGGGCGGAAGGTGGTAGGCCTGCGCCGTGAACCACACGCGCGTGTCGTCCGGCTGGACGGCGAGCCGGCCGACGCGGCTCTCGGCGGGGATCGGCACGTCGCCGAGATCCGTTCCGTCGAGCGCGAGCACCTGCAGCCGGGTGACGAGGTCGTGAGACAGGTGGACCACCACGTAGGGCCCGACGATGTCGAATCCATCGATCACGGCCTCGCTCTCGGGGAGCAGCGGCGTCCACCGTGCGGGATCTCCCACGGTCTCGGCCGTGGCGGTGAACAGCGCGCCGCGCGGCGCCCGCCAATCGGAATGGAGAACGTAGGTACCGCCTCTGCGGTCGAGACTCGTCCGCGTGTCCGTTCCGACGACGCGCGGGACGACCGTCGGGGTCTCCCCGTCCCAAACGACTTCGTAGACGTCGTGGTTCTGGTCCCTGCGCACCCAGGTGAAGAACGCATGCCGGTGGTCGGAGGACGGCCCGCCCCACGGCCACTCGATCTTCGGCCGCCCTCGACCGGCGACGAGCGCGTCGTCGACCACGAGATCGCCGAGCCGGTGCCAGTAGAGGCGGCGGTGGTGCTGGGCCTCGCCGTCCGGAACGTCGTCGGGAGCGGGGAGACGCGTGTAGAGGAACCCCGCGCCGTCCGGCCGCCACACCACGGAGGTGAACTTCGTCCGCGTGATCACGTCGGGAAGATCCAGGCCCGTCCCGAGATCGCGCACGTAGAGCGTCGCGTTCTCGCTTCCGTGCGACGCCCGCAGGTAGACCAGCTGCGAGCCGTCCGGCGACGGGTACCACCCCGCCAACCCCTCCGTGCCGTCCTCGCTCCAGGTGTTGGGATCGAGCGCGACCCGGGGTTCCTCGCTCCTCCCGGCATCCGTCACGTAGAGGATTCTGTGGTTGCTGCCCTGCGGACGGTGGGTGAAGAAGCGGCGCGCGCCGCGGATGCGCGGAGCCGACCGGAGGTCGGCCAGGTCGAGCTCGGCCTCGATGCGTGCGCGGAGATCCTCCGGCGCGGGTCCCCCGGAGAGGTACGACGCGAGAACCCCGGCCTGCGCACGGTCCCAGGCGACGACGTCCGCAGCGTCGTCGTCCTCGAGCCACCGGTACGGGTCCTCGACGCGCACTCCGTGCAGGACCTCGACGGCGTCCGTGGTCCGGGTCTGCGGGTACGCAGGTCGGGCCGGGGCGAGCGAGGATTCCCCGCCGCAGGCGACGAGGAACAGCAGACCGAGCGAGAGGAGCCGGCGGGGCAGGGTCGAGTGGCGGTGCATGGCCGCCGATATTACGGGGACGGTTCGGACCCCACGCCGCCCTTGCGCCTGGCTCCCTGGAGGAGGATCCGGCCGCCTGACGGGACGCGGGCGCGCACCACGAATCCGGCACCTGCGTGGACGGGGCGCGCCCCCCCGCCGGGGCCGCGCCCGCGGTCCGGTCAGTTCCCCTCGGCCTGGCGCTCCAGGCGCAGCGCGCGCTGGTCGAGGAGCTGTTCCTCGTTCTCGTTCCACCACCGGTGCCAGGCACCGACGTCGCGGCCGAGCTCCTGCCCCGAAAGGCTACCGAGCGCGTTCTCGTAGGCGACGCGCTCGACCGTGGAGAAGGTCTGCTCGGTGGCGAGGATCTTCATCGCCTGGACGACGCCCTCCTGCAGCACGCCGACCACGGGATCGGCGATGAAGGAGGTCTGCGCGACCTCGACGTCGAAGTCCTGGATGTAGGAGATCTGACGGACCTGCGAGAAGTACACGCGCGGGAAGTTGCCGGAGCGCGCCTCCCACTTCTTGATCACGTACGCGGCGCCGACCTCGTCGCCGAGCCGGCCGAGCGCCTCGGCGGCGCGCACCCGCACGTCGGCGTAGCGGCTCTCGAGCGCGCGGCCGAGCGGGTGCACGGTCGAGGCCTCGTTGATCTCGCGGAGCGCGTCGACGACGGCGATGCGGACGTTCTCGTCCGGGTCGTGGATCGCGCGCTTGAGGAGCGCGGGGACGGCGAGCGGGTCGTCGAGACGGCCGAGCTCCTCGGCGGCGTACACACGGAGCGAGGCGGGGCTGCAACGCAGCGCCTTGGCGAGGGGCGCGAGCTTGAAGCGGGCGTCTTCGAGCGCCATGCGCCGGCGCGCGGCCTGCACGCGGTCGGGCTGCTCGCTCGCGACCTGGCCGAGCAGGGAGAGCACGCGCTGCTCGCCGGCCTGCTGCTCCGCGACCTCGCGTGCGGGCCGTGTGGCCTCGGCGAACTCCTGCGCCGTCATCCACTTCCCGGCGTGGTGGATGAAGCCGCGAGCGCGCCACAGCTCGTCGCCCTGGAGCCACTGGCCGCCCACGAGGTCGTAGCCCAGGGCACGCCGCGCGGCGCGGTGCTCGGGGTCGGCCTCCAGGACCCGTTCGTAGGCCTGGGCGGCCAGCGTCTGCTCCCCGGCGGCCTCGAGCGAGAGGGCCAGGCGGTAGGCGTCGGGCGCCGTCATCTCGCCCAGGCCGTCGAGACGGGCGTCGGGCGCGGCGGTGGCGGGCAGGGGCAGGACGAGGCCGGACAGGAGGCCGCAAAGGAAGACAGGGAGGAGGACGAGGGGGAGGAGGACGAGGGGCAGGAACCGCATGGGATCGCTCCGCGGGGCCGAACGGGACATTGCATGGATCCAAACGTCGTCCGGGGCCGGAGGTTACAAGAGACCCCATGAAGGCGGTCGGGATCCGGGCATTCGGCGGGCGGGAGCGGCTCGAGGTGCTGGACGTCCCCCTGCCGGAGCCGGGCGCGGGGGAGGTCCGGATCCGGATCGCGGCGAGCGGGGTGAACCCCATCGACTTCAAGATCCGGGAGGGACTCCGCCGGGACCGCCTCCCCCACGTCTTCCCCGTCGTCCTGGGCTGGGAGGCCGCCGGGACGGTGGACGCGGTCGGACCTGGGAGCAGCCGTCTCACGGCCGGCGACACCGTCTTCGCCTACGCCAAGCAGGACGTGGTGCATGACGGGACCTACGCCGAGGCCATCGTCCTGCCGGAAACGAGCGTCGCGAAGGCGCCGCGCTCGGTCGACGCCGTGCACGCAGCCTGCATCCCGCTCGCCGGCCTCACTGCCTGGCAGGCACTCGACGCGCTGGACGTGAAGAAGGGAGAGACCCTCCTCGTCCACGCCGCGGCCGGCGGGGTCGGCGCGTTCGCCGTCCAGCTGGCCAGGCTTCGCGGCGCGCGCGTGCTCGGGACGGCGCGCGAGGCGAATCACGCCTGGATCGAAGAGCTCGGCTGCGACGTGGCGATCGACTACCGGAAGGGCCCGGTGCAC
>JAUXCH010000895.1 GCA_030618975.1 Planctomycetia bacterium | reverse complement strand
TGGCTCCTGCATGCCGATCGCGCAACTGCGGGTTCCGGTACGGCCGCGAGCGCCGGTCCACCGGGTGGCGGGCCGGGTCTCGATGCGGGAAAGTGGTACCGGGTGCTAATCCGTCGTTTTGGAAACCGACCTGACCCCGGAGTGCCCCCCGACGCGTCAACCTTGAGGTGTGCCGGTCTTGGCTAGGTTCGGCCCACGTACCGCGCGTGGGCGAGCGCCACCGTTCGGTAGACGGGGTGCGCGAGCTTCGACCAGGGCGCGTAGCCGAGCAGGCAGAACACGAAGACCAGGTGGACGAAGTAGACGGCGAACGCCGCCGGTTGCGGTGCCGTCCACCGCAGGACCTCGGTGAGGAGCCCCGTGACGCCGGTGCCGAGCAGGGTCACGATCATGAACCAGTCGAACCAGGTTCCCTTCATCTGCCGCTCGGGTCGGGTCAGGCGGTACCAGAGCAGCATCGCCGTCCCGACGATGAGGCCGACGGCGCCGACGTTGAGGAGGATCTTGAAGAACACCCAGATCCCGCCGTTGTCCTCGAGCGGGAGGGTGATCAGCTTGAACATGAACCCGATGCCGACCACGGTGCCCCCGAGGAGGATCACGAGGAACCCGAAGAGCAGGAGCATGTGGCCGATCGTGCGGCTCGTCCCGGATTCGCACTTGCGGAACCGGGCGTGGGTGACGACGTCGCCGAGGGCCCCGATCGCGGCCGGGAGGAACTTCGCTCCGGGGGGGGCAGGGTGCCGCGCCAGGAGCGCGTTCCAGTAGCGGACAGCCCCGATGAGGAAGAAGAGGCTTCCGAGGAGGGTCATGGCCCCGAGCACCGGTTCCAGGATGCCGGGCGGGAAGATCCCGTCGAAGTAGGACTCCCTGCCCGCGGGATCGGCGAAAAGGAGGTAGATGGCGCCCCAGATCACCAGGGGCAGGGCGATGAGGACGGGCAGCCACTTCGGGCTCGACAGGGCCGTCTGGACGAAGCCCAGAGGCGAGAACTCCCGGATCACCTCCTTCCGGACCGCGGCCAGCACGTCCCCCGGGCGCGCGCCGCGGGGGCAGTGGATCGAGCAGTCCGTGCAGCCGTAGCACAGCCAGACGTCCGGGTCCGTGAGGAGCTCCTCCTTGAGGCCCCACTGCGCCAGGAGCATCTCCTTGCGCGGAAAAGGGCGCTCGTCGGGAGACAGCTCGCACGCGATGGAGCAGTTCGCGCACTGCATGCACTGCTTGACCGTATCGCCCCCGGAGGCCCGGATCGACCGCACGAAGTCGAGGTCGGGCCGGATCCGCTGCGCTTCCGCCATGGTCACCTCCTACGAACGACCGCAGCCCGCTCAGAACCCCTTGAAGGGATTCATCCCGATTTCCTCGATCTCCTCCGCGAACTCGTTGATGAGCTCGGGAAGCCGATCGAACTCGTCGATGGAGAGCTCCTCGATGCGCACGCGCTCGGTCTCGAGCGCGAGCTGCTGGAGCTTCTCCTGGATGTTCTTGCCGCGCGTCCCCATCAGCTCGCTGCCACGGATGTAGTGGCACTGGTAGTCGTCGCCCGACTTGCAGCCCACGAGCAGGATCCCGTCGAAGCCGCGCGAGAGCGAGTCCGCGATCCACACGGTGTTCACCGAACCCAGGCAGCGGACCGGCAGGACGCGGACCCACGCGCTCGTCTGGCAGCGGCGGAGTCCCGCCCGGTCGAGAGCCGGGTAGGCGTCGTTCTCGCACAGGAGCGCGAGGATGCGCGGCTTCTCGTCGAACTCGTCCGGGATGTGCACCGACTTGATCATGGAGGAGACGATGTCGATGGAGTAGTCCTTGAACGAGATGATCCGCTCCGGACAGGCGCCCAGGCAGATCCCGCACCGGCGACACCGCAACGGATTCGCCTGCGGCGTCCCCTTCTCGTCCTCGTTCAGGGTCCCGAACGGACACTCCTCCGTGCACCGCTTGCACTGCGTGCAGCGCTGGAGGAAGAAGTCCGGATAGGACTGGTCTCCCCAGCGCGGGTGGACCGCGAATCCCTCGGCGCCGAGGTCGGTCGCCTGCATGACCTTCAGGACGGCGCCTGCGGCGTCCTCACGGCTGTTCACCGTGTCGTTCGGCTGGCGCACGCATCCCGCGGCGTGGATCCCCGTTCGGCGGGTCTCGAACGGGAAGCAGATG
>JAUXCH010000126.1 GCA_030618975.1 Planctomycetia bacterium | reverse complement strand
TGTCGTCGTACGACGGGATCGGGAACACCTCGCTGAGGATGGCCTGGAGTCCGGAGAGCTCCCGGTGCTCGGAGGGCAGCTCTTCTTGGAGGAAGTCCCGATACGAGCCCGTCTGGAGCTGCGCCAGGTCCGGGAAGGGATACGTTCGCTCCCCGCCGAACTTGAGGATGGGCAGGTCGTCGGACCCTCCCGCCGTACCGCTTCCGTTCCCGTTGCCGTCGGGCTTTGCTGCGTGCGTCATGTCCACCTTCCGGTTGAGGGTCTCCACCGGCACGGTCGCACGCGACGCGCATCACGGTCTGCGCACATCGCTGACGGCCGCTCTCCCCTGAGGCGGCCACGACCGGACTCGGCGAAAGACCTCGGCGAGGTCGTTTCCTGCGTTCACCGCCCCCCGGACTCTTACGAAAGGAGACGGTATCGGCTTCGCGCAGGCCGCCCCACGACCTGCATCGGAACTGCGAATCCTGGCCGCTGCCGGACCACGGTCTCAGCTCTTGCTCCCCCCCGGCCTCAGGGGGGCATTGACGAGACCGCGCCGGGTGTTCGGGGCGTGGACCCCGAGCCCAAGAGTGTAGTGCCACGAGAAGTCGGCACGGCAAAAAACGGGCCGCGAACGAAGCGCCCTGGGTCGGGACTTAGGGCCCAACCCAAGGGAAGCTGCGATCGCGGCCGTTCGCCCGCCCATTCTCGCCTGGGACACGGGTCGCCTGGACACGGGTCGCCTGGCGTGCGGGCCCTCGCAGGGGCCCGCACGGCGCCGGGATCCCTAGGCCAGCTCGACCTCGGCGCCCGCCTCGACGAGCTGCGCCTGCAGCTTCTCGGCATCTTCCTTGGCCAGACCGGTCTTCACCGCCTTGGGGGCGCTGTCCACGAGATCCTTGGCCTCCTTGAGACCGAGACCCGTCACGGACCGGACGACCTTGATGACCTGGATCTTCTGCTGGCCGTGGCTCTTCAGGACGACGTCGAAGGAGGTCTTCTCCTCCTCCTCGTCCTGGGCGCCACCGCCGTCGGAAGCGGCCGCCACCACGGCGACCGGCGCCGCCGCGGAGACACCCCAGCGTTCCTCGAGAGCCTTCACGAGCTTGGCTGCCTTCGCGATGGTCAGGCCGTCCAGCGTCACGAAGATGCCCTCGAGCTCCTCGTCGAGCTGGATGGTCTGCTCGGCTTGCTCGGCTTGCTCGGACATGATGAAACTCCTGTTTCTCTTCAGATGCCTGAATCTCTTCAGGCCTTGACTGTCGGCGCTCTTGGGCTACTCGCCACCAGATCCGCCATCGCCGCCCTCGTCGTTCCCGTCGGAGCCCGCACCACCCTGCTGATCGATGCGCGCCTGGAGGGCACGAGCGATGCCGCCGTACACCGCCTGGAGCGACGAGGCGAGGCCTCGCGCGGGTCCCAGCACGGTCGCCAGCAGCATTCCTCGCATCTGGGGCATGTCGGGCAGGTCCGCGAGGCCGTCGACCTCGCCTGCTGCCAGGATCTCGCCTTCGGCGACCCCCACCTTGACGCGAAGCGGCTTGAACTTCCTCTTCCACTCCCGCAGCACCCTGGCGATCGGGATGGGCCCGTCGCCGCCGTACGCGATGGCGCAAGGTCCCTGCAGGACTTCCTGGAGAACCGCCGGATCCTGCCCGAAGAGCGTGTGCTCCAAGGCCAGTCGCCCGGTCCGGTTGTGGATGATCTTGAGACGGGCACCGCCCGCCTTCTCGCGCAGGTCGCGACGGAACGCCTGGCTCGCCTCGACCGTCATCGGGCCCGTATCGAGCACGATGACGCCGTCGAGGCCCTCGAGCGCGCTCTCGTACTCGGCCACCATCATCCGCTTGAGTGCTTTGGCCATGGCGCCCCTCCCCTCAGCTCACATCCAGCGTGATGCCGGGACTCATGGTGGCGCTGACGGAGACCCTGCGGACGTAGGTGCCCTTGACGGCCGCCGGTCGCAGGGTCCGCAAGTGATCCACGAAGTGCGTGATGTTCGCCTCGAGGTCCTCGACGGCGAAGCTGCGCTTGCCGACGGGCACGTGGACGTTCCCGCCGCTGTCGGCGCGGAACTCGACCTTGCCCGCCTTGAACTCGCTCACGGCGCCGGCGATGTCCTCCGTCACCGTGCCCGACTTCGGGCTGGGCATCTTGCCCTGGGGGCCCAGGATGCGACCGAGCTTGCCGACGTGGCGCATCATCGAGGGATGCGCGATGCAGACGTCGAAGTCCAGGAAGCCCTCCTGGATCCTCTTCGCGAGGTCGTCCGCACCGATGATGTCGGCCCCGGCCTCCTCGGCTGCCTCGGCGGCATCTCCCTCGGCGAACACGGCCACCGTGCGCGTCTTGCCGATGCCCTTGGGCAGCGAAACGCTGCCGCGGACCATCTGGTCCGACTTCTTGGGATCGATGCCCAGGCGCACGCACAGCTCGACCGTCTCGTCGAACTGGGGTTTCGGAAACGACTCGAGAACCTGCAGCGCCTCCGTCAGCGGATAGCGCCTGTGGCTGTCGTATCCCTGGGTATCTAGAGCGGCGCGGTAGCGCCTCGACGTCTGTCGCATCCGCCGTCTCCTACTCTCCCGTCTCGGGGCGCGGCCCCCCGAGGCGGTACGCGAGTTCCTCGACCGTGGGTCGAGGAGCCGAGCATTGAACCCGGAGGCGGGGCAGAGGGGAAGTTTCGTCCGGGGCGTGCCCCGGTCCGTCCCCCCCCACGATGCCGGTGCCCGTCCTGCGGGGCCCGCCTACTCCTCGATCTCGATGCCCATGGAGCGTGCGGTCCCCATGATGATCTTGGCCGCGGCCTCGTCGTCCCAGGCGTTCAGGTCGTCCTTCTTCCGCTTGACGATCTCCTGCACCTGGGCCACGGTCACCTTCCCCACCTTCTCGGTGTTCGGGGTGGGGCTCCCCTTCTCGAGGCCCGCCGCCATGCGGAGCAGCACGGCCGCCGGCGGGCTCTTGAGGACGAAGTCGAAGGAGCGGTCGCCGTAGACCGTCAGCACCACGGGGATCGTGATGCCGCGGTCCTTGCCGGTCGCGTCGTTGAAGCGACGCACGAACTCGCCGATGTTCACGCCGTGCTGGCCGAGTGCGGGACCGACCGGGGGGGCCGGCGTCGCCTGCCCTCCCGGGCACTGCAGCTTGATCTTCGCCTTGATTTCCTTCGCCATGATGTGTCTCCGCCCTGGTTAGACCGATTCGACCTGCCAGTACTCGAGCTCGACGGGCGTCGCGCGACCGAAGATCGTCACGATCACCCGCACCATGCCCTTGGCGGGAATCACCTCGTCCACCTCGCCCTCGAAGGACTCGAGCGGACCCTCCTTGATCTTGACCTTGTCTCCCTTGGTGAGGGAGATCGTGACCTGCGGGGCCTTGTCCTCGCCCCGTTCCATGTCCGTGAGGAGCCTGGACACCTCCTTCTCGTCGAGGGGCTCGGGCTGTCCGTGCGGGCCGACGAAGTCGCCGACGCCCACGGTCTCGCGCACGAGGAACCAGACGTCGCGGGGGACCTTGCCCTTGTCCTCTTCCACCTCGACGAGCACGTAGCCGGGGTACAGCTTTCGCTTTCGCGAGCGCTTCTTCCCCCCCTTCACCTCGGTGATGGTCTCGGTGGGGACCAGGACACGCGGGATGATCTCGTGCTTCTCCGCGACCTTGAGGCGACGGGTCAGTGCCGTCTGGACGGTGTTCTCCCGCCCGCTCTGTACCCGAACCACATACCAGCGCAGTGACACCTCGGCCTCCCCCCTAGTACACCAACCGGAAGACCCACTGGAGGATCCGGTCGAAGCCGTAGAGCAGGATCGACATCACGAAGGTCACGAGCACCACGACCAGCGTCGCGTTGCGGACCTCGATCTTCGAGGGCCAGGAGACCTTCTTCAGTTCCTGCTCGGTGTCGATCAGGGCATCGGCCGCAGCGGGCCGGTTGAGCACCAGGTGCAGCAGCAGGAAACTGAGCAGCACGACACCCAGGGCAATGGTGTTGTAGATCGAGACGTGCCCGATGAGCGGGACGTTCTTGACCCACTCGTGGCCGGGGACGTTGATCGTCGCGTAGAGGCGGACGCCACCGAAGATGATCAGTCCAGCGCCGAGCCCGTACGCGATTCCTCTCGCGTACTTGCCTTGGCCGGTCTTGTAGAGTTCGAGCCCCATGCCACCGATTTTCTTCAGCAGGGTGAGGAGGACGGCGGGGACACGCTGTCCCCGCACGGATGGGAGGTGGCACGGCAGGGAGGAATCGAACCCCCAACCCCCTGATTTGGAATCAGGTGCTCTACCTGGTTGAGCTACTGCCGTACCCGTGACGTCCGGCACCAAACGGAGCGACGACCGAGGCCGTCATCCCGCGCAGGTTACTTCTTCTTGCTCTCCTTGTGGAGTGTGTGCTTCCGCAGGCGCGGGGAGTACTTCATGAGTGCCAGCTTGTACGGGTTGCCCTTGATGCGCTTCTGGACCCGGTAGTTCAGGTCCCCGGTCTCCGTGCACTGGAGCCAGACGTACCCGCGCGCTGCCTGGGATTTCGCCATGTTCCGACTCCCTGGGCCCATGCCCCTGAGTGACGTGCCCTCGAGGACGTGCCCCCGAGGGCGCGCCCCCTACGCTCGAGCGATTCCGAACCCTCTACTTGATGATCTTCGCGACGGCGCCGGCGCCGACGGTCCGGCCACCCTCACGGATGGCGAAACGCATCCCTTCCTCGATGGCGACCGGCTGGATCAGCGTGACCTTGATGGTCGCGTTGTCGCCGGGCATGCACATCTCGGCACCACCCTGAAGCTCGATCGAACCCGTCACGTCCGTCGTGCGGATGTAGAACTGCGGGCGGTAGTTGTTGAAGAACGGGGTGTGGCGACCGCCTTCCTCCTTCGTGAGGACGTAGATCTCCGCCTCGAACTCCGTGTGCGGGTGGATCGAGCCGGGCTTGGCCAGCACCATGCCGCGCTCGAGGGCCTCCTTGTCGATGCCGCGGAGCAGGATGCCCACGTTGTCGCCCGCCTGGCCGTGGTCGAGCGTCTTGTTGAACATCTCGACACCGGTGCAGGTGCTCTTCATGGACTCCTCGTTGATGCCCACGATCTCGACGGGATCGCCGATCGAGATCTGGCCACGATCGATGCGGCCCGTGCCGACCGTCCCGCGGCCCTTGATCGAGAACACGTCCTCGACGGGCATCAGGAAGGGCTTGTCGACGTCGCGCTCGGGCTCGGGGATGTAGGTGTCGACGGCCTCCAGGAGCCGGAGGATGGAGCCCGCGTCCTGCTCGTTGTCGAAGTCGGTCGGGTTCCGCAGGGCGCCGAGGGCCGAGCCGAGGATGACGGGCAGGTCGTCGCCGGGGAACCCGTACTCGTTGAGGAGCTCGCGCACCTCGATCTCGATCAGCTCGAGGAGCTCCGGGTCGTCGACGAGGTCGACGGCGTTGACGTAGACCACGATCGCCGGCACGGCCACCTGGCGGGCGAGCAGGATGTGCTCGCGCGTCTGGGGCATCGGGCCGTCGGACGCGTTCACCACGAGGATGGCGCCGTCCATCTGCGCCGCGCCCGTGATCATGTTCTTGATGTAGTCCGCGTGACCGGGGCAGTCGACGTGGGCGTAGTGACGGTTGGGCGTCTCGTACTCCACGTGGGCCGCCGCGATGGTCACGGTCTTGTTCTCGTCGCGCACCGTGCCGCCCTTGGCGATGTCGGCGTAGGCCTTCGCCTTCGACAGACCCTTGGCCTCCATGACCGCGGTGATTGCGGCCGTCAAGGTGGTCTTGCCGTGATCCACGTGGCCGATGGTGCCGACGTTCACGTGCGGCTTCGTGCGCTTGAAGGTTTCCTTGGCCATGAGAAGGCGATCCTCTTAAGGGGCGACCCTTCGGCCGTCCGGTCGTTTCTGCTACTGGTCCCAGGCGACCCGGGGACTGGAGCTGGTGGTGGGGATTGAACCCACGACCTCCTCCTTACCAAGGAGGTGCTCTACCACTGAGCTACACCAGCGGTTTTGTCCTTGCGGGTCGCTTCGATCCGTTCTTTGTCCGGCAACTGCGCCGGGGCCTGTCCTCAGGGGTCACCCCGATGCCCCGTACCCCCGACGATGGGTCGACGACGACCCCCGTCCGGCGGACGTGGAGCGGGCGATGGGAATCGAACCCACGTCACCGGCTTGGAAGGCCGGAGCTCTACCATTGAGCTACGCCCGCAGCGCGTACACCCGGCCCCCCAGGCTCGGCACGACGGAGCAGCCCCTGAAGGCGAAGGATCTTACGGGTCCGAGCGGGCGGGTCAACAAAGGAGGCCTGCGCAGGCCCCGGATTCCCGGGCGACCGCGCTCCCTCGTTCGGACCCTGTTCGGGCTCGACGCCTAGGTGAGCTCCTGCGTGAGGTAATAGACGCCCACGCTCACCCCCACCGCCATCAGGGCGTTCAGCACCATGCCGCACCCACCGCCTGCTCCCTGGCAACCGGTGACCGCGGGCACCACGGCCCCCAGGACTACGACCAGGTTCAGAGCACGACGCACGCGACTCATCCGGCACCCTCCCGAATCGCCCCCTCTGTACCCTCCTCTACGGTTCCCTGGCAAGTCCCGTGGGGGGCTTTTCGGCCTCCCGAGGCCGATTTCCGGCCTCCGGAGCCGAGCGAGGTGACCGACGGGTGACCGGGAGGGAGGGGGCAGGCTCAGGCCGGGACGGAACCGGCCCACTCTTTCGCGGCCGCGGTCCCGTACTCGCACCAGTAGGCCCGGCAGCGCCCGAGATCCTCGGCCGAGATCGCCCCACGAGCGGCGAGGTCGTCGATCATCTCCGTCGCCAGGAGGACCGGCAGGACCGGGATGCCGGTCCGCTCCGTGAAGGAGGCGACGGCTTCGGAGCCGTCCGGCGCGGTCTCCTGGCGATCGAGCAGGATCATGAGCGCCCGGCACGAGCCCCGAGGCGCGATCTCCGCCAGCAGGGCCGCGGCCTCGTACTTCGTCCCACCCGTCGTCAGGACGTCGTCGATCATCACGAACCGGGCGTCCTCGGCCGGAGGCCGCCCGAGCAGACGCTTCGCCACGGCCCCCCCGCTCGCCTCGGCCCCGTGCGTCTTGGCCTCCTTGCGGTCCGCCAGGTAGGGCTTCTCGACCCCCTGCTCGGCGAGCCCCATCACTGCCGCGACCGCCAGGGGGATCCCCTTGTAGGCGGGCCCGAACACCACGTCGAACGCGTCCGCCCCCACCCGCTCGAGCAGGGCGGCCGCACAGGCACGCCCCACCTGCGCCAGCTGGGACCCCGTGTGGATCTGCCCCGCGTTGAGGAAGAGGGGCGAGATCCGTCCGCTCTTCAGGCGGAACTCTCCGATCCGGAGCGCCTCGGCACCGAGGAGGAAGTCCACGAACTCGCGCTGGTAGTCCTGCACCGCGTTAGGCTCCCGTGCGGCACCCGCCGCCCCGTCGAGGATAGCCCCCCGGACGGACGGGTACGCCGCCCGCCCCACCGCCCCACCGCCCCTCGCACGCTGCCGGCTTACGCCGAGCGAACGCGTCGCGATGTCCGGGTGGACCGGGCGTCAGTACGCGAGCTTCGGCTGCCACTCCCCGGTCCCGCCGTCGAGCAGCGGGAAGAGGTGGAAGACCGCGCAGTACGGATCGCCGGGACCGAAGAAGGTCTTTGCCACCCGCTCGATCGCGCCGTCCTCGCGCTTGCGAAGCGTCGAGCACCCGGGCAGGGCGAACGGCTTGCCCTCGTGCTCGGTCTCGAAGCCGAGGTCCTTGGCGAGCGAGGTCCCGACGGACGACGCCATCCGGAAACGCCAGCCCCTCGAGGACGCGAACTCCTGCTGGACCTGGGGCGCGTCCGGCGACACCACCACGAACGCCGCGCGGTTCTCGAGGTGCGGGAGCACGCCGTTGAACCCGTCGGCCCACAAGGTGCAGTACGGGCAGCCCCGCCCCATGTTGTGGACCAGGATCAGGTCCCGCTCGTCGCCGAAGAGCTCCGACAACCGGACGGCGCTGCCGTCCGCGCCGCGCAGCACGTAGTCCCGGACCTCCTCCGGCCCCTCGCTCCTCAGCAGCTCGACGAGCTCGGCGTGCTTCGCGTCGATCTCCTCGTACAGCGCCTTCTTGCGTGCCTCGTGCTCTTCCCGATCCGTCATCGTCGGCCCCTTCTCCATGAGTCGTACCCGATCGCGTAGGTCGCGCCTGCTGGACGGAGGGCGGACCCCGCCGCACACTGTCCCGCCGGCATTCTTCCGCGCACGAGGGCTCCCTGCAATGACCTACGCCTACGACGAAGGGACCGTCCCCGTCCCCGCGCTGCGCTGCACGCGCTGCGGCGGCAACCTCGAAGACGGCACAGAGGGCACCTTCACCGGCTGGTTCTCGGTCAGCACCCTGACGCCGAGCACCTGGATCTTCTCGTCGGCGGAGGAACCCGAGGGCCGGGAGCCGAAGAACCTCGCCTGCCCGGCGTGCGAGCGCGCCTACCACCTCTACCCCTGACACCCACCTCGGGGTCAGGCGATTTTCCGCACCTTTCGCGGCGCGGGGAGAGCACGCCCGCGCCGACGCCCTGCCGAAATGCCGCGGACTGCACGATCCGGGCGCGCTCCGAGGTCAGGACGGCTTCGGTGGTCTTCGCGGGAAGATCGGTGTCGGGCCGTTCGCGCGATCCCACCGCAGGCGGGGATGCGCTCGGCCCGGTGGATTCCTGCGATCTTGCGGCGGCTCCCGCCCAGGGCCCGTCCCCCGATGCGAGGTGACGGGAGAAGCCCTCCGCAGTACGATCCACCCACCTGGGGGGCCACGCACCGGGGAGTCGTGGCAGGAAGCCGGATGGTTGCATGCGCATGCGCAGCATGCTGGTTGCCGTCGCGCTGGTCGCGACCGCGTCGAACGCGGTCGCGGGCGACATCGAGCAGGAGAGCTTCAGTCTGCGTCTGGCTGCGGCTCAGACGCGCTTCGCCCGCTATCCCGACTCCGCCGGGCTCGCTGGCGCCGGCGCCGGCAGCCCGTGGTCGTCCTCGCCGAACCCGGCGTCGACCGGCATGAACCCCGCCGTCGGCCCACGGCGCTGGGGCACGAGCGCCCAGTACTCCCTGCTCTCCTTCCAAACCGGCACTCTCATCCACGTCGCGTCCCTCTCCGGCTCGCGCGAGACCTGCTCCTGGGGCAACTGGCAGCCGAGCGTCTTCGGGCTCACCTCGAACCGCTCGACGACGCGGGAGGGCCTCGACTTCGAGTGGGATGCGCTGTCCGCCGAGGTCCAGTGGGGCAAGAAGATTTCGAGCAACACGTCCGTCGGCGTCAACGTCAACTTCCTCACCTCCGAGATGGACTTCGGCCTGGGACCCGTCGAGCTCACGAGCAGCACGGCCGACACGTGGGGGCTGCGCGTGGGCGTGTTGCGCGAGGTGAACGAGCGCCTCTTCTTCGGCTTCGCGGTCGACGGTCAGGCCGCGCGCGCGCAGACGACCGTTCACGACTTCATGGGGCTCGGCATCGGCGACATCGAGGTGCGCGACACCACGTACACCCTGCTCGGCCGGGCCGGCCTCTACACCTTCCTCACCGACGACCTCACGGTCTACGCCGACTACCAGGCCGGCTACTTCACCGACGACACGGGGTCGCTCCTCACCCACCGCATCTTCGTCGGCCTCGACCAGACCGTGATGCGCGGGGTGTACGCCCGTGCGGGCACCGTGCTGGACGTCTACGGGAACGCCGCTCTGGC